>DATFQQ010000086.1:0-21132 GCA_035264195.1 Candidatus Sulfotelmatobacter sp.
AATTCCGAACAAACCGAAGGTTCTTCCGTACCGTTGCGGCAGGGGCGGCCCCATGAAAGTATCGCCGTCCAAACCCTGCAGTTACAAGGAGAGAAGAACCGTGAAACCTATGCTACTCGTCTTAGGAGCAGCAGTACTTTTCGTGAGCACTTTGGTAACCCCCAGCCTTCCTAAAACTGACGGCGGAGGAGGCACCACCGGTTGCGGTTCGACGCTTTGCAAGCCGTAACTCTGTTCTTTAACATTGCGATTTTGCATTAAGATTGGCGGCTTACAACATAAAACCCGCCGATCTTACGAAAACCGAACAAGACAGTCGACAGTGTTGCGGCCTGCAGCTAATCGCGGTATAGTGCCTCACCATCGCGATGCTGCAGGCGCATTCATTCCTTTGGAACTACCTCTGGGTTGCGCCAAACCTATTTCTTCTCTTGCTGGCTATCTTATTGTGGGTCAGGGGCTTTAGGCGTGTCCTTCCTGCATTCTTCGCGCTTACCATTCTAAGCGCCGTGGCGGAACTAGGTACCTTTCTGGCGGACGTTGTTCCGAGCGTTAGTCCCACGAATTTCTGGCGGGTATTTTGGGTCGGCCTTCTGGTCGAAAGCCTATTTAAGTTCATCGTAATCGGCGAGGTATTCTCGCGCATCTTCTCACCTTATCCATCAATTGGGAGGCTCGGCAGGACACTTGTGAGCGGATCAGGTGGTGTACTGGTTTTGCTAGCGGCATTGGCGGCGGCGTTCTCTCGTGGTGACAGTATGTTTAGCGTTGTTTCTGGGGCTCATCTCCTGGAACAGACGGTCTTCATAATCGAGTCTGGCCTGATCATTTTTCTTTTTCTATTTGCGGCTTATTTCCACCTCTCATGGGATCGTCTTTCGTTTGGCATTTTGTTTGGACTCGGAATCTCCTCGTGCGAACACCTCGCCACTTGGGCAATCATCGCCAACACTAGCCCGTCTGAGCATGTGCGTACGTTGTTCGCATTTTTGAACATGGCCACTTATCACGCGGCCGTCCTGATCTGGTTCTATTACCTTCTTGTCCCTGGAAAGGCACCAAAGAAATCTACGATCCGACTGCCCGAGACCAATCTGGCGGTTTGGAATCGCGAAGTGGAGCGTTTGTTACACCAATGACACTTGCCGTCCTCCTCGTCGTTTTTGCCGTGATCACGCTGGTCGTGATCTTGCGCGTCTCGGTCTCGAGATCTCTCCGCCTCCGGAACGCGAATACTCCAGGGATTGAGCCTATCGACGTTGAGGCTTTCCGCAATCTCGTTAACCCTACAGAAGATGAATACCTGCATCGCCGGCTTCCCGCGGCGGAGTTCCGTCGCGTTCAGCGCGAAAGGCTGCGCGCCGCCGCTGCCTACATCCGCGTCGCAGGAAGAAATGCGACCGTCTTAGTCGCGGTCGGTCAGGCTGCAATGACAACTAGTGACCAGAGAACCGCCGAGGCAGCTCGCCAGCTTGTGGATAGTGCTCTGTTGTTGCGCCGCAATACCACTTTCGCGCTGATGAGAATCAATCTGGCCCTGGCGTGGCCAAGTGTCGGCCTGTCGGCCACTCCTGTGCTATCGGGATATGAACGGCTCAACAGTTCCGCCATGCTACTCGGTCGGTTACAGAATCCAGCCATACCAGTTCGGATTTCCTCGGTTTCATAAGGGACGATCCTTCCTTCCGGAACACGCCGTGGTATCGAGTAACAGGGCGTGTTCCCTTTTGTCTTATGACCCCTACTTGCTCTGCAGCAACCTCCTGCGGGACGGTTACTTGCGGGCGACCTCTACTTATTCCTTACTTGTTTTCCGGCATGATTCTGTTGTAAAAACCGTGGGAATCGGTCAGTTCCAACCGTCGAGTGACTAGATCGGCAATCAGCCGGAAGAATGTGTCCTACCGTTTACTCGCCTCTGCGAGTTCAAGGGAGAACTCTATGTACCGCACGATAAAGGTTCTATGTCTGTGCTTGTTTGTTGTTTCGCTTTGCGCCGTTGCTTTTGCCCAAGGCGGTGTGGCGACCGGCGACCTGCACGTCGCCGTAAAAGATCCCAAAGGAAGCGGCGTCACCAACGCAATGGTGGTCGTGCAGAACATGGCCAAGGGTGTCGAGCGCAGCGCAACGGGAGACGGCCAGGGTGGTTACAGTGCACAATTGCTGCCGCCCGGAACTTACACGGTCATAGTAACTGCTCCCGGTTTTGCCAGAACGGAGAACACGGGCGTCTCGGTCACTGTGGGCGGATTGGTCGAGCTTCCCGTAACTCTTACGTTGGCTGGCACCAAAGAAGTAGTTGAGGTCACCTCGCAGGCGGAACTCGTCGAGACCTCACGCAGCTCTACCACCGACACGATCGGCGAGCGCCGCATCGACAATCTCCCCATCAACGGACGCAACTACATCAACTTCACTCTGACTGACTCCCAGGTTGTACGTGACAATGCGCCAAACACCGGTGCCGCTCCGACCTCCGGACTGAACATGAGCGGCCAACGCGCCCGCTCGAACCTGGTGAACGTAGATGGCGCCGACGCCACGGATAACTCTGTCAACGGCGTGCGGTCGACGGTATCGCAGGAGGCCGTACAAGAATTCCAGATCATCACCAACAACTACGCCGCAGAGTATGGCCGCGCCGCAGGTGGTGTGGTCAACATCATCACCCGCTCCGGTTCCAACGAATTTCACGGTGACGTCTTCGGGTACCTTCGCAACCGCAACTTCCAGGCGGTGAATCCCTTCAGCACCGTACCGAATCCCGCGTACACGCGAGTGCAGGCGGGTGCCGCCTTCGGGGGCGCGCTCAAGAAAGATAAGACATACTATTTCTTCTCGTATGAAATCACCCGCCGTCACGAAACTGGATTTTCCAGCATCGGCCAGGGCAATTTCGGGCTCACGCCGTTCGACGCCTCAGCCTTTTTCGGAGCCCCTGCCGGCAGCGTAAACCTGCAGCTCACACCAGACCAGATCGGATTCCTTGCCAACCCGGCCGTCGGCGCAACCGTCGCCACCAATCCGCTGTACGCGGGAGAAGTCGGTCAATACTTAGGCTTGGTCGGCGCGTCATCGGGGATGGCCCTGAACGGCCAATGGCCGGTAGGGCTCACCGGCGGGATTCCGGGCGTTACTGGTTTCCCCACGTCGTGCGCAGCACCACCCTGCCCGATTCCCACTTCGTATCAGACACTTGTTTCGCAAGAAGGCAACTTCCCCATTTTTGAAGGAACAAGTCTCTACTCTTTTCGACTCGATCAGAATATCGGGACGAATCACCGGCTCACGTTCCGTGCGAACGTCAGCCCGAGCACAGTAACCGGAATTGAGGTCAGCGGTCAGGATCAGCCCTTCGGGCAAAACGCCTATTCCCGCACGTCTCAGCAAACCTACCGCGATGTCACCGGAGTTTTTCAAGACACGTGGACGATCGGCGCAAACAAGATCAACGAATTCCGCTTCCAGTACGCCCGCCGCGGACTTTCCTACTTCTACAACACGCAAATTCCTGGCGGCTCCGATCCCGCCGTTAACATCCCCGGCTTCGCCTATTTCGGACGCGAGCCATATTCCTACATTCAGCGCACCGAGCAGCGCTATCAGTTCACCGACAACTTTTCGTGGTCGATCGGACGCCACAACACGAAGTTCGGCGGCGACTTCAACTATCTGCCGCTGACTGCGATCTTTACGGTCAACTACGGCGGTGTTTACGATTTCGGCGCGTTTAGCGCGTCGAATCTCGGATTCGTCAATCCCGCTCCCGGCTTGCTTCCTGAATTCCCGCAACTCTCCGCCGTACAAGCCTACGGCGCGGGATTGCCCGGAGACTTTATTCAAGGTCTCGGCAGTCCGAGCGATTCGTTCCGCAACATTCCCATCGGAGCTTTCTGGCAGGATTCCTGGCGCGTCAATCCTCACGTGACACTGAACTACGGCGTGCGTTATGACGTCGAAGTTCCGCCGACATTTAAGCCTCCTCAGGGACTGGCTGCATCGGCTTATCGCACGCTTGGATTGCAGAAGGGAATTCAAACGGACAGGAACAACATTCAGCCGCGCATCGGCATGGCTTGGGATCCCAAGGGTGACGGCAAGACCGTTGTCCGAGCTTCTTACGGCATGTTCTATGACCACCCGCTGCTCGGCCTTTATTTCCTCGGTGACGCCTCCGACGGTTCTTCTAGCGGGCAGTTGGCGTTTGCTGGAACTTCCGTGTGTAGCGGCCCAGGCAATCCTGGAAACGTGAACGCGATCACCATCTTCCAGGGCCTGCCGATCAATGTGCCCAGCCCGGCGAATCCATGCGCCGCAACCTTAAGCTCGGCGACCGCCAATGCGCTCGGCTTCCTGCCCAATCAGCAGCAATTCCAGTCGCTGAATTTCCCGCAATCCATTTTTCTGAATCAGAACTATCTAAATCCATCCACATTCTTCCCGCTGGGATTCCAGCCGTTCGGCTATCCGCAGGCCAATAATTTCGTCTATGCCTACTCACAGCAGGCGAACCTGAGCGTAGAGCGCGACCTCGGCAAAGGATTCGCTCTGAGCCTAGCGTACAACTTTAATGGTGGACGTCACCTGAACCATCCGATCAACGCCAACACGATCCGCGGCGACTTGATGGTTTCGAACTTCAACGCCGCACTCGTCGATGCCACGGCCGCCGGGCAGCCAACGCCTGCTAGCCCGTTCACGGTTAGCGGATGCAGCCCCGGCGGATTGCCCACCAGCCCGCTGCCATACGTCGACGCATCACTGATGAACTTTTTCCGTCCCGGAGGAATGAATCCGTCGATCGGAGCCTTCTACAACACTGCTGTGCCGGGTGGGGCGGGTTGCGTAGCGATCGCGCAAGGAATGCTGCAGGCATTAGCATCTCAGGGCTTTAACGCTAACTGCGATCCAGCTAGCCTCTCCGGTTGCATACCCTTCGGCGACATGGATGCCAACTACTCCAATGGAAGCTCGATTTACCACGGATTCACCACCAACCTGCGCAAGCGCTTCAACACGCACTATGAATTTCTTGCGTCGTATACCTGGTCGCACTCGATTGACGACTCAACCGATTTGCAGTCGACCCTAACCCCACAAGACAGCTTTTACCCTGGACTCGACCGCTCCACCTCGCTCTTCGACCAGCGTCATCGCTTCGTCTTCAGCGGCGTTTATCAGACCGGGAAACTCCACGGCAACGCCTTCGTCAGCAAAGTCTTCAGCGATTGGACATGGGCTCCGCTACTTGAGATTTCGTCCGGGCGCCCGTTCAACATCATCACCGGCAGTGGGGATAACCTGCAGCTATCCGGACTTACTGGCCGACCGAATGTCAGTGTCAATCCGGCATGCGGCACGGTGTACCAGTCGAAGTACTCACCGACCGGTCAGTTCCAGGAACCGTGCATCCTCCCATTCCTGCCGAGTGCCACGAATCCGACCGGAGTTACGCCCACGCTGCTGCAACTCGATGGCAACCTGGGCCGCAATGCAGGAGTCTCGCCCTGGACCGCCTTCGGTGACATGCGTATCTCGAAGCGCATTCCCTTCACCGAGCGTTTCAGCGCCGACTTCATCGTAGATATGTTCAATATCGCGAATAAGTACAACGTAGCCGCTGTAAGCCCGCTCTTCACCAACGCGGGTCAGGCGACGGCGGCCTACGATCCGCGCCAGTTCCAGTTCGCGATGAAGCTGAACTGGTAGGGTGGAGGAGTCCTGTTGCGGCCCGCCTAGTGCGGGCCGTTTTTCTTAGACCACAACGCGCTGTCATCCTCATGGCCCACGTTCTTTGTGGGCCGGAGGACCTATGCAATTTCTCTCGTACAATGAATGTCCCTTGGTCTGATGGAAAGGCTTCGCATGTCAACTCCCGAATTCCTTCCTCCCGCTCCTCCGGACCAACCACCGCCGTCACCACCCAACACCGTCTTCCGCGGGCCCGACGGCCTGCGCGCCGGATGGCGCGCGCTCCTCTTCCTCGCCATCGTCGCCGCCATTGCGCTCACGCTCTTTCTGCTGATCGGTGTTGTTGTCGGTCTGCTTCACCGAGGAGGCCCTCGCCCCACTCTCGGCGTTTCCGGCCTGACTCCACTCGGGCTGAGCCTCAGCGAAGGCGCCATTCTTCTGGACACGGTCATCGCGGCGTTCATCATGTCGCGCATCGAGCGTCGCAACTTCGGCGTCTATGGGCTTCCGCTGCGTTCTGCCTTTGGCAAAGATTTCTGGATTGGACTAGTTGTTGGATTCGTCGCTATCAGTGGCTCTCTGTTGGGAATCTTCGCCTTTCACGGATTTCGACTGACTGGGTTGGCGATCCACGGCGACACGATTGTTAGCGCTACATTAGCCTGGACTGCGACCTTCATCCTCGTCGGCCTCGCCGAGGAATTCGCCTTTCGCGGATATCTGCAATACACGCTCACTACCGGCATGGGCTTCTGGCCGTCGGCGATTCTGCTTTCTATCTGCTTCGGACTAGCGCATGCCGGCAATCCAGGAGAAAGCAAATTCGGGTTGATCTCAGTCGTTCTGTTTGCGTTGTTGTTCTGCCTGTTCCTACGCCGCACGGGGAATCTGTGGTGGGCCGTTGGGTTTCACACCGGATGGGATTGGGGCCAGACGTTCTTCTACGGAGTTCCCGACAGCGGCATCCCGCCATACCACAATCTGTTGAATTCCACTTTCAGCGGAAACGCATGGCTCACCGGAGGCAGGGTCGGGCCGGAGGCGAGCATCTTCACGCCGATCGTACTGGGCGTTGTCGCCATACTGTTCGCGAGTTTCTATCGCGAGACCCGCTATCAAGCGCCCTAGTGCGGTTTTCAAATTCGTGCAGTGCAAAGCTCATCACCTCTATCCAGCTGTCATTCCGAGCGGAGCGAGGAATCCCTACTCGCGGCAGATGTGCTGGGATAGGGATGCTTCGACTCCGCCGGAGTTCCGCTTTGCTGCACTCCGGCTCCGCTCAGCAAGACATTGCTCGGGGTGCGGACCGATGATGGGTAACACGATTTCCTAACCGCTTAGCAGCGCTGCTCTAAAACTGAAACACGAGCCCAATCGTTGGTGTTACCGGCAACCCCTGCAGCGTCTTCACCAGCGCGCGTCCGCTTGCAGGATCGATGCCCGATTCATAGGCAAAGCGACCGTTGTAATGGTTGGTCACATTCAGCACTTCTCCATATAACGTGAGCTTCCATTTCTGAAACGCCCAGTCTTTGTCGGTGCGAAGGTCGAGCCGTGCATACGTTCCGAGGCGCTCGTTATTAATCCCAGTCGCGAGGAACTGACCATTGCCCAGCTCAACGAATGTCCCGCTCGGAATAGGAAATCCCGATCCATAAAGGAATTTCCCGCTCAGGTTGAGGCTCGGCCGCAGCCGGTACATGGCGAACACATTCAGCGTGTGTCGCTGATCCTCCAGCGTCGAATAATAGAAGCCCGAGTCGAAGAAGAGCGCGTACGGCGGATACGGCACGCCAATCTGATACTGCCGCTGCTGCGCCTTCAGCAGCGTATACCCGATCCATCCAGAAAGCCGGTTTGCGCTTCGCCGCTGCAGAAGTAACTGCACTCCGTGGGAATATTCACGCTCGTACGTACCTCCCGGGACGGGTTGCAGCACAGGACACGGCTGCACATTCTGCAGACCCGGCGCAATGGCTCCGAAGGAATAGAAGGCCTTCCGCTGAAAGGCCTCCACGCGAACCCGCGTATTGTCGCTGAGTCTCTGCTCTACGGCAGCGGAATAGTGTTCGGATTTGGGAGGTAATCCGCCTTCGATGTTGCACACTCCTGCGGGCGGCCCAATGGCCGAGTCAGAGAATTGCGAGTACCGCGCCGCTCCAAATTGAAGTTCGGTAGACCGTGTCGCACGCAACGCCAGTGAGATCTGTGGCGAGAAGCGTTGCGGCAAATAATCCAGAAACCGGTCCCAGCGCAAACTTCCAACCAGGTGAACACGCCCCTGCGCCAACGATGCAGCTTGCTGTACAAAAGCGCTATGCCGCAATCCGGTCCCGGCGGAGGAATACAACTGCAGGCTCCCGGAATTCGTCACACCGGCCTGAAACAAACTGTCCCGCAGCTGCCGCTCGGTCCAACCCGCCTGAAAAACCTGATTTGTCGCCCACGCCCACGACACTCCGCCGCCGCCCGCCCATTCCCGATGGTCCGTTTTGGTGAGAAGAAGATTCTGATTATTGAAGAGCTGATCGGGTTCGCGAATGTAAGCAGCATGCGCATTAACGAGCAGTCGAGGATTTACCGTCCAATCCCAGCCCGCTCGTGCAAACGTGAAATCGCTCTCCCCGCTCGCATATTGAACGTTGGCAAGCGACGCCGTATCGTTCATTCGCATGTTGGTATGTCCGTCGGTTGCGAACAGGCTCACGTTCTGGTGCCGAGTCAGGTCATAACTCAGGCGTAGATCCGCATCTTCGAAGCCGACGTCGGCTGCATCCCCGACCCGTCCCTGAACGAGGTAGTTGATGTAGCTCTTCCGCGCGGAGGCCAGCCACGATCCTCTTTGCGACCGCCCCAGCCCGCCCTCTCCGAGAATTTCCGTCGCTGCAATGCCTGCCGAGATTCGAAACAAGGGCGCACCACGGCTGCCTTCGCGCGTATGGACATCCAGGGCTGCGCCTTGCCCGTCTCCAAACTTTTCGGGATAGGCTGCAGGTAACAGCTTCACCTCGTCCACGACTTCGCTTGTCAGTACACCCAGCGATGCCCCTTCGCTGAAATTCCCGATCTCATGGAAGGGATTCGGCACGAGCACATCGTCGACGTAAATGCCGATGTTACTGAACGGAGCGCCCATGACCGAGAATTCCGCGAAGAACTCGTTATTTCCTTCCGCCGCCACGCCGGGCAGAGTCTGCACCGCACGAAAGGGATCGTCGGCAAACACCGTCGACGCCTCCCGGATCTCCGAACTGGTCAGCGTCATCTCGTTGGTCGCAGGAGAATCGGCGATCTGAAAGACGTCCGCGCGCACCTCGACTTTGTCGGTGTGCCGGAAATTGTCGGGCACCAGGGTGATCGCGAAGTCTTTTACGTCAGCCGTGCTGACCAGAGTGAATGGGATGGTGGCAAGGCGGTAGCCGACTGCATTGACGCGCAGCGTGTAAGCGCCCGGTTCAAGATTGGAGATGCTGAATTCACCGGCGTCCGAAGTAACCGCAGCGGTTTTCGTTTCTGAGACGAGAACCTGCACTCGCCCCAGTGGCTCTCCGCCGACCACGTTGGTTATTTTTCCTTTGATTTCGGCAGCGCGCGCGGCACTCGCCATCAACAGGAGAACAACCGGGATGCACCGCCTGAACGTCGTACCCAAAGGCCACCAGGGAAGAAAAGCTGTGTTGGCAGAATATCTTGTTTGGGCACTCAAGTTGCTTGCTTTCGGACAAAAAGAGGGCGAGTCCCACCTGTTTGCCTATGCTGAATGCGGCTTGCCAGGTCGTACCCGAGGCCCGATGTTACACTCTCTTTTTACCCATCCTTGGCGCTTGCCTGGAGTCCTTTCTCCAATGTCAGAAGCTCAAACACCCACCACGCGGACACGTGTGGCCCGTGAACCCCATCGCGCTGTCTACGATCGAGAGACGGTTTATCGCATTCTGGATGAGGGCTTCATTTGCCACGTGGGATTCGCTATCGACGGCCAGCCTTTTGTCATTCCAACGTCTTATGGCCGCAAGGACGCGAACCTCTACATCCACGGCTCTGCCGCGAGCCGCATGCTAAAGCAGATGAAAGATGGCGTCGCTGTGTGCGTCACTGTCACTCTGCTGGATGGACTCGTGCTCGCCCGATCCGTCTTCAATCACTCCATGAACTACCGTTCGGTAGTGATTCTTGGAACGGCCACGCTGGTAGAAGATCGAGAAGAGAAGCTTGAGGCGCTACGCACCTTGTCCGAGCACATTTTGCCCGGACGCTGGGCCGATTCCCGTCAGCCGAACGAGCAGGAACTCAAAGCTACGTCGGTATTAGGTGTGCCGATCGAAGAGTTCTCGGCGAAAGTCCGCACCGGACCGCCAATCGACGATGAAGAAGATATGGACTTCCCCACCTGGGCGGGAGTGGTGCCGTTAGAGGTAAAGGCGGGAGAGCCGCTTCCTGACACGCAACTGGACCCGACCCAGAGAGCACCTCAGTATGTTCTCAACTACAGTAGTGTTCGTTTGGGCCGATAGGTCAAACGAATGAGTCGCGTTCGTGCGAACTAGACAGCATCAGACGCGGCGTCAGCCGCGCCGCTGACCGGCCCGACAGGCAGATAAGCCATTTGTCATCCTGATGGCCTGCGTTTTTTGCAGGAGGACCTATGCAACCCCGATCCGCAACGAGCGCCGCAGGCAGATTTGCATGGGTCCTCCGGCGCCAAAGAACGGCGCCATCAGGATGACAAGTATTTCCACAATCCCATTTTCATCCGTCACAGGCGGAATGGGATGGCACATGCGGGAACTCCACTTTTCCTCTCGTGGTAATCGTCAGTGACACTGAGCTTGGGGATTACGGAATCAGCAGCAGCTTTCCGGTCAGGTGCCGACCTTCCAGGTCGCGGTGGGCGTGGGCCGCTTCGGCCAGCGGATACTTTTTTCCGATCCGCATATGCAGCTTTCCTTCTGCAATCAATCTAAAGAGATCGCTGGTGCGCGCCAGCAACTCTTCGCGGGTGGCGGTGAAGTGCGCTAGCGTTGTGCGCGCCATGTAGAGCGATCCTTTTTCCGACAACTTGGCCGGATCCACCGGAGGCACCGCACCACTCGACATCCCATAGAGAACAAGCATGCCACGCAGCCGCATCACATTCAGATTTTTCTCGAATGTCGCCTTGCCGACGCCGTCGTAGACCACATCAACGCCTTTGCCATTGGTCAGGCGCTTCACTTCGGATTCGAAATCCTGTTTCGTGAAGATGATTACTTCGTCAGCCCCGGATTCACTCGCCAATTGTGCCTTCTCGTCGTCCGAGACAGTACCAATCACTTGCGCCCCGATCGCATGGGCCAGTTGCACCACCAACAGTCCGACGCCCCCTGCAGCGGCATGAATCAGTGCGGTCTCTCCAGCCTTCAGCTTGTGCGCATCGTTGACCAGATAATGCGCCGTAAGCCCATGCACCATCGCTGCGGTCGCTTGCTCGTCGGTGATCGACGAAGGCACAGGCACCAGATGTTCCTCCGGCGCAGCAACAAACTCGGCGTAAGACCCAAGCGTGCCGCTCCACGCCACGCGATCTCCAGTCTTAACGGACTTGGCCAGGGGCCCGACTGCCGTGACAACGCCAGCGCCTTCTTGCCCCGGAATAAATGGCAACGGAGTACGCAGCCGGCCATCGCGGAATTGAACGTCGATCGAGTTCACACCCGCAACGTTGACCTTCACCACAGCTTCCGACCCCTTTGCCTGCGGCGCCGGAACGTCGACAAGTTCCATCACCTCAGGCCCGCCGGTATGTTGCACGCGAATCGCTTTCATTTAGATTCCCTATCCGTTACCTCTCACACTTGTCATCCTGATGGCGCCGTTCTTTGGCGCCGGAGGACCTATGCAACTCTGCTTGCAGTGCTCATGCGGCCGGGGACTGCGGGGGTCCTCCGGCCTGCAAAAAGCGCAGGCCATCAGGATGACACCCTAGTGCATTAGATCAAAAGCTAAAGTCGTCTAGAAAGTGCGCAGCAGCACAGAGCTTACGGAATCAGCAGCAACTTCCCCGTCGTCTTTCTCCCCTCCAACTCCCGATGCGCCCGCTGCGCTTCAGCAAGTGGATACGTATGCTCGGTCCGAAGCCTTAGCTTGCCCGCCGCAATCATGCCAAAGACAGCCTCGGAACGCTCCACCAACTCCTCGCGCGTGGCAATGTAATTTCCCAACGAAGGACGCGTCAGGAACAGGGATCCCTTCTGCGTCAGAATGATCGGATCAAACGGAGGCACGGCTCCACTCGAGCCTCCAAACAATACCATCATCCCTCGCGGACGCAGCAGGTTGAGCCCCTTCTCGAACGTCGTTTGGCCCACGGAGTCGTAGACGACATCGACCCCCTTGCCGCCCATAAGCTTCTTCGTCTCAGCCTCGAAATCTGTCTGTGAATAGAGAATGACGTCGTCCGCTCCCGCATCACGCGCCAGCCTGGCTTTATCTTCCGTTGAAACCGTCGCGATGACCCGTGCGCCAATGTTGTGGGCCATTTGCACCAGCAGCAATCCCACACCACCCGCGGCTGCGTGCACCAGCGCAGTCTCGCCTTTCTTCAACGGCCAGGAGTCATACAGCAAGTAGTGCGCGGTCATCCCCTGCAACATGGTTGCGGCAGCCTGCTGATCGCTCACGCCCGACGGAATCGACACCAGACGATCGGCGGCGACGGCCGCATATTCGGCATAACACCCGAGCGTCGCAGTCCAGGCGACGCGGTCGCCGGGTTTCACTGACTTCACATCTTTGCCGACCGCAGTCACTGTCCCGGCGCCTTCCTGGCCCGGAATGAACGGCACTTGCGCTTTGTACCGCCCTTCTCGGAAGTAGACGTCAATAAAATTCACACCCGCGGCAGCGAGTTTAACCACTGCCTCATTCGCCTTCGGCTCCGGAACCGGGAGATCGACCAGTTCCATCACCTCAGGCCCACCGGTTTGCTTAACAAGTAGGGCTTTCATGGGACTTTGGATTCTACGCGCAACAGGATGGATTCCGACGATCTGCAGTTCCGCTTTGTCATTCCGAAGCCGAAGGCGAGGAATCTGCTGTCGCTGGCAGCATCGAAGCTGGCGGCAACAAGCAGATTCTTCGACGGCTAAACGCCGTTTCGGAATGACAAAATTCTTTCGGGAGTTTACGGCGCGGCGTGCAGACCTTACCAACCCAACGGCCTATTTCTTCAGTTCCGCCGTCCAGTTCTGAATCACCGCCAGCGGCAGCGCCCCTTTGTCACCGGTCGTGATGTCCAGCATGCGCTTACCATCGCTGGTGATCGACCACTGCGACGCGGCGGTGTTGGGAGAAAAGTTGTTCCCCTCGAACAGGGTACGCAGTTCACCCAATTCAAAACTTGTCCCCCGAGTGCTCACATTTGCCGCTATGACCCGGCCACTGCCCGGGACTTCAAAGATGATCTGCTTTCCGTCCCGGCGCCAGCGTGGCACAGTTCCGCCACCCGACGAGATCTGCCACTTCGCACCCGTCCACGGAAACGGCGCCACATAGACTTCCATCCGGCCGGTTTCGTCAGAGATGTAAGAGATCCACTTACCGTCAGGGGAAAACTGCCCGAATCCTTGATTCCCTGCGGTCGCAATATAAGGGAACGGCTTGTGGTCACCCGTCATCGGCAGTACCCAGATATCCATTCCATTGTCGCGGCCAATAGTTCCGGCGTCATACAAGACATAGCGGCCGTCGGGAGACCAGTCATCCAGCCCGCCCTGCAGGTTTCCCATCGAGTCCAGGCTTAGTATCTTCTGTTCTTGTCCCGAACCGTCGGAAGATTTGACCAGGATGTCGCGCGCGTACGCATTTGCCGGATCCCCACCCAAGTAGGCCAGTTTCTTTCCGTCCCACGACCAGATCGCATTCGAATACGCGCCGTTGCCGTAGCTGAAGCGCGTGCGACTGTTATGCACCAGGTCATAAATCCAGACCACTCCGACAGGATCTCCAATCGTGACCGCAGCTTTCTTGTCGTCGGGCGACAGATTGATCTGCACATACGAATCCGGCCCTGACACATTTCCCAGTTCTTTTCCGCTGAGATCGAACCAGGTCAACTGCATGCCAGCCCCGGCCATGCCCGGCTGATAGATGAGGGTTCCGTTGTCTGACGCGGTAAAGGTGCCGCGCCAAACCGTTCCATCGACCTGCACATCGTCATTCAGAACGACGGCATCGCCCTGCAATTCTCCTTTGGAGGGATCGAACCTCCGGGCCATAAACGAACCGTCATGCACGTAGAGCAAGTATCCCGACGCGAAAACAGCATTCGATGGACTGTTAAACAGGAGTTTGTTCTCCTTTCCATCGAGTGAGGCCCAAAATACGGCCGTGCTCACAGTGGTCGTTGCAGCGTGGTTTGCGGCCAGATACAAAAAGTGCTTGCCATCGGGAAGAAAGTACGGCCAGCGGTGCGTCGTGAACTTGTCCGTCAACTTCGTAACCGGAACCGGAGTTCCGCCCGTCGCCGGAACCTGGAACAGTTCAGAGCTGAACTGAGGGGAGAACACGATCACTCCAACACCCCAGGATCCACCGCGCCCGACCGGCGCGTCGCAAATGGTGAGCATACCGCCACCGGTTACGTCGAGCCGCTTCAGCTTTCCGCCCTGAAAGAATCCAATCGACCGGCTGTCAGGCGCCCAGAAAGGAAACGTCGCCTCCTCGGTGCCGGCGATCGGTTGTGGATTTAGCTGATTCATCGAGCGCAGATACAACTGGCCCTTCCCGGCACCATGAGCCGAGAAGACGAGCCGAGTTCCATCCGGCGAGAGGATGGGCGGGCCGCCGTTATCGCCCACGAAATTGAATTGCAGTTTCTCAGAGGGGGCAATCTGCGTACGCACTACAGCCTTGCGGCCTCCATAGAAACCCAGAACCAGACTCAGAACGACAACGGCAATCAGTGCCATGGTCAGGAACATCCAGGCCAACCACTCGCGGACCCGCATGCCTCGTTTATGAACCGGCGGGGCAGCATGTGTTCCCGATGCAGTGCTGTCGGCAATCCATTTCAATTCGCTCGCCAAGTCGCCTGCGCTCTGCCAGCGATCCTCTGGATCCTTTGCCAGACATTTGCTGATGGCTCGTTCCAGAGAGGGTGGCGTCAACGGCTGTACTCTTCGGATCGGCTCCGGTTCTTTTTCCAAGATCGACGCCGCCACCGAAACCAGGGTCTTCCCGTCGAAGGCGCGCTTGCCGCTCACCATCTCGTAGAGCACACAACCGAGGCTGAAGATGTCACTGCGCGCATCAGCTTCTTTGCCTTCGACCTGCTCGGGCGACATGTATTGAAAAGTTCCAACGATCGTTCCCTGCTGGGTCAGCGGAGTCGTGTGCGAACTGGCCACTGTTACGGTCAATTCGCTAGAAACCGGCTTGGGAACGCCCATCCCTTTAGCCAGGCCGAAGTCCATCAGCTTCGCTCCCGACTTGGTCAGCATGATGTTGCCCGGCTTCAGATCGCGATGAACGACCCCACAGCGATGTGCCGCATGCAATCCCGTCGCGATCTCTGCTCCATAACGCAGCGCCTGCGGAAGCGGCAACGGTCCGCGGTACAGACGTTCCGCCAACGTCTCGCCTTCCAGCAACTCCATCACGAGATAGCGCATGCCGGCCTGAGAACCGATGTCATGAAGCTGGCAAATGTTCGGATGGTTTAACGAAGAGATGGTCCGCGCTTCGCGCTCGAAGCGTTCCCCAGCCTCGGCCTTGTCGGCGAGATGGGCGGGCAGGATTTTGATGGCAACGGACCGGTCGAGCCGGGTATCGCGGGCACGATACACCTCACCCATACCACCAGCACCAAGTGGCGTGGCGATTTCATACGGCCCCAGCTTTGTGCCCGAAGCCAGTCCCATTGCGCGAAATTATACAAGCCGCCATCCCGGCGCGTTGGTTGGAGACCGGTTGCAGGATGGTACTCGTCCCAGTATTGTGTGAACGCTCATGGCGATTCTCTTTGTAAGTTTGGCGATGCTGGCAATCATCGTCTTGATTGCGCTGCGGATTTACGCCATTCGATTGCGGACTGCACAATCCCCCGCTACCAGCAAGCGTCGCGACGATGTTTGCGGATTCTCCGTCGACCTTGAGATCAACGACAAGCGTTCGCTTTTCATCTTGCTGGGTGCCGATGGTTCGATCAACCGCCTCGGCACGGGCACCTTGGAGAATACGGAGAACGGCCTTTTCATCGGAAAGACGGACCCTGGGATTTTCCAGGCCGTGAGGGCCCAGCTGAGTACGGAAGTGTTCCAATTCCTAGGGGGCCAGTTTCAGCTCAAGAACCCGGCCGGAGCGTCCTGCAAGCTGACCATCGCCTTTCAGTTCAACGACAATTCCTCGAACGGTTTTGTATTCCTCTACGGCGCGGAATCGGAAGGCCCCCCAATTGAAGTTGCCAATCTAGTGCGCGCCGCCGTACGGCAATCCGACTCCTGGTACGACACCTTCAAGAGAAACGTGTCCCGCCGAAACTCAGAGGGGAACCCGCCATGAATGAACCTTCGTCGTCCAGAGCAGAACACAACCAGCCTTTGTCATTCCGACGAGTCGCGACGCGACGAGGAGGAATCTGCTGTTGGCCCAACAGCACTCCGGTCCCCGCCATTACTCTTCGGCTCCTCCGGATGCAGCCCAGCCGCCGCCATCACGGCTCGCCCCAACTCCTCCGCTGTGAACTTGATCTCGCCCTCTTGCTCGTCGCAGTCCGCGACAAATCGATACCCGTGTCCCACAACGGTCTGCAAAAGCCGGGGATGGACCGAATTATCTTCCAAAGCAATCCGTATTTTGCGGATCGCGGTGTTGATACTTTGATCGATATCGACGAAGACGTCTTTGCCCCAAAGCTCGTCAGCAATCTGCTCGCGGGTCACCAACTCCCGCCGGTGCACGATCAGATACATCAACAATTGGAGGGGCAGGCTTTCCAGCCGTACGGGTTGTCCCCCGCGATAAAGGAGGAAGTGCCCGAAATCCAGTTTGAATTCGCCGAAGCGCACCCTTTTCTCTGGCATGGAAAGCGGTCTTCCGACAATTTTTTGGACGAAACGCCTGACTGTCTATGATTGCAATCACATAAGTTCTGATTTATTCAGATCAATTCATACCAATTCAGATTGCCTCCATGGATGTCTTGCGTACTCCATAGCAAGATCAATTCATAACTTTGGAGGTGCTCTATGAACTATGCGAAGTGGATTTCAGCATTCATGCTGCTCTTCATGCCAGCCCTGGCCGCTGCCCAACTGACGGAAAGTGACCGGCTCACAGCTCAAGTTCCTTTTAATTTCGTTGTGGCCGACACTGCTATTCCTCACGGTGACGTCATCCTTCAGCGCGGAGACGACGCCGGACGTGTTCTCGTCATCCGCAACGTCGAGGCGAAGGCGAATATTTTTGCGGGGGTTACGGGCAAGAAAGGACTGGGAAAGGCAGGGCAGTACCTGATCTTCAACAAGTACGGCGACCGCTACTTCCTCAGCGCGGTGAAAGTCGAGGGCTCCGACCAGCTATATTCCTTCTATCCCGGCAAGCTGGAAGGCGAGGTGATGGCTCAGAATGCACCTGAGGGACAAGTTCTGGTTGCCGCAAGCAAATAGCGCCTCCAACCATCAGCAGCAAGAAGAAGAGGGCCGGAGAAACTAACCTATTCCGGCCCTTTTTTCGTTGTTGATTCTGCACGCAGTTTGTCATTCCGATGCGAAGCGAGGAATCTGCTGTCGCTTGCAGCGTTGACGCCGCAGGCAACAAGCGGATTCCTCGACGGCTAAACGCCGTCTCGGAATGACAAATTCTTCTGCTAAACTTCCCCGTTCCACAAACAAGGAGACATCATGGCCGAAAAGGCGCCCCAGACTTTCGCCAATCACACGCGCTTTGATCCGCTCTTCCACTTCTTCCTAGTTCCTATCTTCGGGCTCGGCGTGATCCTGTCGCTGATTCACTTCTTCTATCACCTGCGCGAAAGCGACATGCGCGGCAACTTTCATTCTTTCCTGATCGTTGTGCTGGCGGTCGCATTGCTGGTCCTGGTCTTCAAGACACGCCTCTATGCGCTCAAGGTACAAGATCGCGTCATTCGTCTCGAAGAACGCCTGCGTTTAATGCAACTTCTTCAGGAACCTCTGCGCTCACGCATACCCGAGCTTACCGAAGGCCAACTGATCGGCCTGCGGTTCGCATGCGATGCGGAGATCCCGGCATTAGTCGAACGCGCTTTGAAGGAGAAGCTCTCACGCCGCGACATCAAGAAATCGATCAAGAACTGGCGCGCAGACTACTGGCGGGTCTGATGTGATGTGGGCGGCCGCCCGCCCGCGCGTAAGCAGAGACCAGCACGAAGGCTTGAGGCAAGGAGAAATTAGACACGTAACTCCGCGTCAACTCAGCCGGGACTCCCCGATTAAGTCTCCCTTAAGGCCCTTCCCTGTGGGAAATACGCGGTCTCGGGCATAAACCTTAGATCGGCCGCGCGACATCCCATGCCGCATGAAACAGGAAGAACGTGAACGCATGTACGAATTGTGTGCTCTGATCGAAAAAGAAAAAGACCACGTCCGTTTTCAGCAGCTCATCAACGAACTCAATGAACTGCTCGAGCGGAGAGAGCAACAGCTGGGCGACAAACTTAGGCCATAAACGATGAGTGCTCTACTTTCCATGAGGGACAAAGCCGCCCATGCTGCCCATAACGGTCGTGACTGCCTCAAGAATGCGGCATCTCCCCCACTGGAATGCTTTTCCGCTGATGGATTCTCCCTATTCTGGGTGGCTTTGAAGGTTGCTAACGTAGCTTAATGCCACTCATTTTGCGGCGCTATGGAGTTTGCCTCTTATCGCGTAGCAGCCAGAAGCGACCCGATGGCTCATCGGAGGGAGCGCATGACCGTGTGGTCAGTGCTGATCGTCGATGATAACCAAACCATCCGCAAGGTGATTTGCCAACTCTTCACACGCGAAGGGGATTTTGAGGTTTGCGCCGAGGCCGAAAATGGTCAACAGGCCATCGAGAAGGCGGCGGATCTGAAACCGGCGCTCATCGTGACGGACCTGTCGATGCCAGTTATGAACGGCCTGGTCGCCACTCGAATTCTCAGGAAACTCATGCCGAAGGTACCCATCATTCTCTACTCATCGCACATTGATCCGCAGGTAGAGAAAGAGGCATTGGCGGCGGGAGCGTCGGCCGTCATTCCAAAATCAGATGCGGTAGCCCTCCTGATCGAGCGATCGCGGCGTCTACTGTGGGACATTGCTGCCTAGTTATTTCTTGGTCCAGTCCGGAAAGCCCAGCCGATCGCGCTTGATCAATCGCAGGGTTTCCAGCGCACTATCCAACGCCTCTCGTTCAGGGTGATGAGAGGAAGCAAGCTTTTTGTCATTGGCAAACTCCTGCAGACGGTTGAAGATCGCGATCTCCGCAGCGTGCACGCGCTCCAGCAACTTCTCGCTGCTGGACTCGTTGATTGCAGCCTGAACCTCGGACTGCCACGAGCCAAAGCTGCTACCAGAAGGGTCAGAAGCTTCGTTGGTCATTTTCTCGACGGACGGATCTCTAGGAATTCGAGTTTGCACTTAAGTTTAGCAAGTTAGCGAAAACCGGAATAGCGAAGGCTGGTGAACCATTGACCTTTGTCACTCCGAAGCCGAAGCAGAGGAATCTGCTCTCGCTCGCAACTTCGATGGCGCGTACAACAAGCAGATTCCTCGACGGCTAAACGCCGTCTAGGAATGACAAATTCTTAAGACCTGGATCGCTCTCTGCTAAGCTTCCTCATTCGCAACTTTAGGCGGTATATGGATGGTGCGACAGGACCTCCCGACCTTGTTCTCCCTCTACTCGCGGACGGGCATCGGCTTACGAATGGACATTTTGCCTTCGGAATTCCAACCCCGCCCAGCAGGGTGGCATCAGACATCAGGTCGGCGTTTTTCGCCCTTACGTTCGAGCACCCGGACGGATGCCGAAAGTAACCGCAAACCTAGATAAGGGCGATTGACCGAGGACAACCTCGGCAGGTACGATTTTTGGTAGAATTCACCGTAATTTCACACTCTAAGAGGCCTGCCGCAGTCTTTAGTAGCGACCGATGCGATTTCTGAGTCTTCACGTCCGGAGCGCTTTACTAGCCTGTTGCAGTCTGGCGGTTTGCGCCTGCTCGAATCATCATCCTGTGGCGCAGAAAGCCCCGGTTCCGCCTCCGGCCATCAAACCGAATTCGGCGCCTGCTCCGGCGGCACCGGTGCAGGCTGAGCAAAAGGCTGCCGCGGAATCAAGAAACGATGAGCCAGTTCAGGCCGTCGGTGCGGCTCAGCCCGCTCCGGCCCCGGCGCCTCCGGCAGCAGATCCTGTTGGTGAACTCGTCGCCCAGGCCGAACTGCATTACCAGGCCGGGCTGTTTAACTACCATGCTGGCAACACTGACCAGGCAAAAGAAGACTTCGATCAGGCTCTGAATTCACTGCTCGACAGCAAAGTGGATGTTCGTTCGGACGATCGTTTGGAGAAGGAATTCGATCGCATCGTCCAGGGTGTGAATCAGGTCTATCCCGGCGGAACATCGGATGCTGAGACCGCACAAGAGCAACAGAAATCTGAACCAGCTCCGATCGATGAAGCCAGCGGCATCGCTCCCACGGCGGATGCAAGCACCAAAGCCAAAGCCGAAGCTGAGCTTCTAAAAACACATTCCGACCTGCCGTTGATGATGACTGACCAGGTCGCTGGCTACATCGCATACTTCTCCGGCCACGGACGCGACCTCTTCGAGCGAGCCTTGGCGCGCTCCGGACGCTATCGCGACATGATGTTGCCGATCTTGAAACAGGAAGGAATTCCACAGGAATTGATCTACCTGGCGCAAGCCGAGTCTGGATTCCATCCCCTGGCAGTCTCCCGCGTCGGAGCTCGCGGCATCTGGCAGTTCATGGGAAGCCGCGGCATCGGCTACGGCCTACACCACAATATGTGGGTTGACGACCGCCAGGATCCGGAGAAGTCCACACGTGCTGCCGCCCGTCACTTGAAAGATCTCTACAATCAGTTCGGCGACTGGTACCTTGCGATGGCCGCATACAACTCCGGCCCGGGCACAGTCCAGGCCGCGGTGAAGCGCACCGGCTACGCCGATTTCTGGGAACTCTACCGCCGCAACGTCCTGCCCAAAGAGACTCGCAACTATGTCCCGATCATTCTCGCCGTGACGATCATGGCGAAGAATCCATCGCAGTATGGGCTGGATGACGTGGTCATGCAAAAGCCCGAAGCCTACGACACGGTCACGATTAACTACCCGGTCGATCTTCGATTGGTGGCGGCGACGGTGAATTCAACCGTAAGCGATCTGCAGGATCTGAATCCAAGTTTGTTGCGGGTGACGACGCCGCGAGATGGTA
>DATFQQ010000087.1:0-5559 GCA_035264195.1 Candidatus Sulfotelmatobacter sp.
ACAGCCCGTTCACGATGAACTCGCATATTTCCATTCGAGGAAAAATGCGATCGCAACACCAAGTACCACAAAGGGCCAGACGAATCGAGGCTGGATGTGAATGATCCCTGCATCCGTGAGCAGAAACAAGGTGCCAGCAACGAGAAGAAGCGGCGCAGTGATGCCGCAGTGAAGAGTTCGATTCTTAAGCCAGTTGGCAATACAACCAACCCCTTGCGCCAGTAATATCGTACTTGCGGAATACGGCCGAAGTAGACCCCAATAAAGGCCTAGTGCGCTAAGAAGGCCCCAAGCCACTATCGACATCACTAACCAGAAACGAATCGAGGAGGGTGAACTGCAACATGCTTTTTTTATCTCATTCATACGCGACTCAGGTCGCGTCAAGTTGGATCGTTGACGGTATCAAGCAAGTGTAGCGCAGAGGCTCAGGATTGTTGTTTTTATCCAGCGATAGAAGTGCTTATTGGTGGTCTTGAGTGCAATCGGGATTTAACACCAACCACAGGAACGCAGGTGATACAGCACCGCCTAGAGTACAATTTCAGCCGAGTGCACGGAATGTCCGACCGTAATCAGTTCGGCCAATTGGCGACGGCTCTGCTGCGCATTCCGGTTCCGTGGGTATTCGTCCTCACGTACCTCGCCGGAGTTGGCATCGAGGCCGCCTTTCATTCTGGCGGATTCTTCCGTGGTTACAAGTTGCTGACTCCTGTGGGTGTCGTCATTTTCACTCTTGGTGCGGCACTTGCTGCTTGGGGCTGGATCTTGTTCCACCGCGCGCGAACGACTCGGGTCCCTGGCGAGGCTTCCACCACACTGGTAACGAATGGTCCGTACCGGCTGATGCGCAATCCAATGTATGTTGGCCTCTCTATGGCATATCTCGGAGAGGCTGCCATTCTTCACCAGATCGTACCCGTTGTCCTCCTACCGCTGACAATTGCCTACTTGAACCGAGTCGTCATTCCTGTCGAGGAAGAGCGGCTGCACGCGGTGTTTGGCGCTGAATATCAGCAGTACCAGAATGGGGTTCGGCGTTGGCTGTGAAATAGTAGGCATCCATACTCAGTGGTGCCGACACTCACAGGCGATCACGTTCAGGGTCCCTCGAAGCGGGGGCCATTTTGAGTGAAATGGCGATTTTCACCAGATAGTGCCCAGATGGTTATCCTTCCTTCCCAAATTGAGATATGGCATGATTTCTCGGAGAGGTATCTCGTGAAAAAAAGACTCTGTTTGGTGTTTGCTCTATTGATAGCGGTTTCCGGCGCTGTTCTAGGGCAGGAAAAGTCACAACCGCAGGCCGCTCCTCCAGCGAATCCGATTACTGCCAGTGAAAAAGGTCTCTACTCGTTTGTGAGCAGCGCGGTCATCGGTGCGGCGCAGAAAATGCCGGAAGAAAACTACTCCTTCAAACCGAAACCGGAGGTTCGAAGTTTTGGCCAGATCGTCGGCCATGTGGCCGACGCCTCGTACATGTTCTGCTCGCAAACCCTCGGCGAAGCTAACCCAGCGAAAGGCATCGAAAAAACGAAGACCTCGAAGGCCGATCTTGTGGCAGCGCTCAAGGACGCCGTCGCGTACTGCAATAATGCATTCGACAGCATGACCGATGCAAAAGGCAGCCAGATGGTGAAATTGTTTAACTTTGACATAGCGAAGCTCACGGTGTTCTCGCTCAATACGGCGCACACGGATGAGCACTAT
Source organism: Candidatus Sulfotelmatobacter sp. (assembly GCA_035264195.1). Classification (GTDB taxonomy): domain Bacteria; phylum Acidobacteriota; class Terriglobia; order Terriglobales; family Acidobacteriaceae; genus Sulfotelmatobacter. The sequence goes on from DATFQQ010000087.1 coordinate 1,711, forward strand.
GGAAATATGGTGACCTACTTGCGAATCAAAGGGATTGTGCCGCCGACTAGTGAAAACCCACCCGGGCAACCGCCGAAGTAAATCGCCACTCGCAGCTTCGCCTTTGACGGCTCGGTCCCGCGCATTTGCAACAGGCATGTCCCGCGTCGGGACGACTATACGATAGGTCCTGCCGCCACAGTGGTTTCGCCGTGCTCAACAGGTCAATGAGTGAAATCAGGATTTATCAACAACGAGAGTGGGTGATGATATGATCCTCGTCGTTCTCCTGAGGGGGAGAATCAGATTATGATCATAGTCTTGGCCTGCCTGCTCGTTTCGGTTGCGGCGTTGGCCCCCTCAGCGATCTTCGGCCTGATGTAATTCAGGGGACGCGAAAGAAAATTGGGTGACCCAGTTCCCCTATCTCCGAGGGGAGGGCATAAGAAATGCGCGCAAGGACTCTTGGTCTCGGAACTGTCTGCGGACTGTTGCTCGCTGTTGTTGCGTATGCCGTTCACATTCATCAGCCGCCATTGCCGATGGGGCCCGACACGGAAAGCGAGTTTTTCAAGAGCTACAATCCACAGCCGCTGATTGAGCGTTTTGCTTGCGGGAACATCGTACCAGGTTCCAATGGAGGCAAGACAAGCTCAGCCGGTGTAGGCTTTGTGAGCCATCAGCGCGGCATTACTGCCTACATTGAGATTGATGAAGATCACTGGGTACCACTTATGCAAGCCTTGGCTGCGGATGTTAACAAGCAACTCCTTCTCGGAGGCAGCGAACGGTCTGGCGAAAAGGGTAAAGCCCTCGCATCTCGTTTCTACTATCAAGACGGGAGGAGCCTAGGCTCGGTGACTATCCCACCGCTCGTACCCTACGATTGGTTTCCGGGGAGTAACTATCGTAGACAGCCAGGCTGTTCGCCGGTGTTAGTGAGCGTTTACATAGACGAGGTTTTCGTCCCAAAACTGCCGCTCGACTCTGCCGATCAATCAGCGAGGATCAGCAATAGGCTTTATCGCAATCAGCACCAACAATGAGCAACGGCAAGTAGGGTTTAGAGAAATCGAATCGAGTCTGCGGTGAGTTCTTGACGGGTCGAATGGCGTACCAGCTGGCAACGACCCGCTCTCCATCTTCACATTTCAAGCAGGGCGGAGTTCTTGCTTCCTCGGACGACGATACGGCAGCGAAGGCCGCGCCGACGTTTCTCGGCTGGCCATTCCCCGTGCCACACCCATACGTTTCTCGCAACACGGGCAGACCGGTGGCCAACTTCTGTTACCAGGCGTATCACTCAAATTCCGACTGCTTTCGATCCGCTTCGCATCGAAGCGTTTGTCTAATCCGCATTACATCACCCAGTGAGAGCGGAGCGAGAACTCGCGTGACAGCGGCGCACCGTGCAGACGCCAAGCGATCAGCTCGAGCAATGTGGCCACGGTCAAGCCATCATTGAGAAGTTCAATCATCTGCTCCAGTGTGAACCCGGCTTGCTCACCGGCTACCGCCAGCTTCGAGATCGCCAGCACCAACGATGGACTTTCCATAGGAGTCCCCCAACATTGCTGCGAGGATCGCATTGGGTCGGAGCCATGACTGTGATTGAGATCACGCGCCTACGGATCAGAATCACAGATCAATGAGTGAAATCCCGATTTAACACCAACCGATTGGCGTTACGGCAGTACTGTTCACTGGACCGATGTTCATTCCGCAAAATGATCACATGATGCTGATCCCAACTGCGAAGTCAAAGATAATTCTCCTAAGCCACTGGAAAACCCAGACATTGTGTTTCTCGGCATCCGCGACTCATCACTGCAACCTTAGTCAACGATTCGCCAGTCAACGATTCGCCGCACCGCTGCGCGTTTCAAACTGGTCCAGCATCGGGATCAAGTCCTGCACAGGGATGGCATTGTTCTCCAAGTAAAGGTCCACGGGATAGCCCACCACCTCCGCTGGCTCGTTGAACCAATTGCGCTTCGTTGGCACATTAAAGCTAATCCCGGTGCGGCGAAGCACCACAGTCCGAACGTTGCCATACGTGATCATGCCGCCTGTCCGCTCGCCGACGAGAAGCGCGCCAAGCGCCTGCCGCAAAATGTAAGCCGAGCTTTCGCCCGAAGACTTCGATTGACGATCGGTCAGCACATAGATGCGGCCGCTATAGGGATGCGCCGACGCGTCGCTGATTAGCCCGTCGCTGAAGATCTCGTGTTCGTTGGGCGCCGGTGACCATGATCCACGCTGCACTTCGCGCTCCTTGCGGGCACCTTCAGTATCAATTGTGTAGTCCGTTACCTGGCGTATGATAGTCATGTTCCAGTCGCCGCACGGATAGAGCTCTCCGATCCTCTTCGTTTCCGCTCCCGAAGGCCACGTCCCGTTTTTTGCCTCGGAGATCCAGCTGTAGACATAGGTATCGTCGCCACCACCATTGCCTCGCAAGTCGAAGATGATGCGGCGGAACTTCGCGTGTTGCTGGAAATCTTTAGGGATCTGCGACAAGTTCTCTAGGTCCTTGGTGCTGCCGTACAAATGACGAATGCGCACGACCGCCGTGTCACCTATGGACGACCAGTGATAGAACGGTTCGTCATCTTTTGGCTTCGGCACAAGGCGAGCAGCACGTTCGGTAAGCGTCCACGTTTTTCCGTTGCACTCGAGACTCAGCGGCCCATCGGCAGCGGCAGTCACTGTGACCAGCTTTTCTATACCCTGACTCGAGATAAGGCGGGCCATCCGCAAAGTGGACCCGTACACCCGTCGCGCCCCCAGCAGCTTGCAGGATTTCAGGTCCAAGTCTTGATCTACAGTCGCCTGGAACTCGCGAACGTCCATCAACGAGCCTTTGTTGAGCTGATCGGCGGCACCGGCGACAGACAGGTGCTGGTCCACCACGGCGTCACGGAGCTCACGGAGTGGTGCCAGGACTACCTCGGCATAAGGCAGCGAGCGTTTACCAGCTACACGAGCTCGCCAATCCGCAAAAAACCTTCCAACATCGAAGCCGGGCAGCTGCGCGACAGTGCCGTAGCCCGGATACTGAGTGCGCAACAGCTCCTGCAACTCCACGAGGTCTTTCGCCAGATCGTCGCCATTCACTTCTCCAGGGAGCGGGCTAGCAGGTGTCGTCAGGATTTGTCGAAGGCGGGCACTGAACGGATCTAGGCACCAGTTGCTGCCTTCACTTTGTTGAGGCGGAAGGTAGAGGCGATCTGCTGTTGCTGGGGGTGAGCTGGGTTGTTGTGCGAAGACAGTGATACACAGCAACAGCGATAGCAGCGCGGCCACAAGTCTCATGGATCCAGCCCTTCACCACTTTTAGACTGTCTGCGGCCAGGAGCGTGAGCGGGAAGCGGCCACCAACATGCAGTTGACTGCCGAAATCAGGCCTTAACACTCATTGATCTAGCGTGTGATCACGCGTCCCCTCTCGCCATCAGGTTCTGGAAGTGCGACAGGCATATTAGACCACCATTCTCTCGCATGGTTATAAATGATTTCGAACACTCTGTGTGATGCAAACTGCTTCGAGCAGTGGTGCGTCCTCCGGCACGACCAAGCGCCTGGTGAAGAGGATGGAAGGCCTCTAAAGCCTCCTATACTAGTAAGCGCGAAATAGGATTTCAGACCGCATTTGAATTATGGCGGAGACCGGAATCCCGATTATGACCTTACTTCCGGCACTTTCCAGATGCCTGTCGCAATTCTGCCACCTTGAAGTGCGGCATCGGTCTCGCCGTTCCGGTGTCCGTGCTGGGGATTGCGCTACGATCGCCAATCAGGGTAACGGACTGTCCGACATACGAATCCAGGTCGAACTTGTCGGATTGATATACCAGATTGTGAATCCCT
>DATFQQ010000088.1:0-26849 GCA_035264195.1 Candidatus Sulfotelmatobacter sp.
ACTCGCGTGTTGTAGTCGGCGTTGTTATTTGAGAACAACGTCGCAATATTGGCAGAACTCGGCAGGTTTGTTTCTTGGTACGCGTTCTGGTTCCGGTTCTGATTGCCAACGTACTGGAGCTCGAGAACGGTGCGGGTAGACAGCGCGTGCTGCACGCCGATACTGTACTGGTAGCTAACCGGCAACTTGTTATTCGCTTTGTCGAGGCCGGTGATGCTAGCGACTGTTATGGGCGCAACCAGCGGTTGACCGTTGCTAAGTTGAGTGCCCGGATTTTCCAGCTCTACGTTGCTGAAATTAATGTTCGTGCTGAACGGCACGTTCGGGCCGGCATTATACATGTCGTTGCCCTGGATGCGTTCATACATCATACCGAAACCGCCACGGAGAACCGTCTTGCCTGATCCGGTTAGATCATAGGCAAATCCAACGCGGGGGCCGAACGCAGCCCATTGGTCGTTGACCAGCCCCTTCGGAATTCCGGGAGTCCTTCCGGGGATACCGATACCGTTGAGGTAGAACTGGGTACCCGCCAGGATCGGATTCGGGCTCGTGCCCAAGCCGGGGCTGTTGGGGGCAATGTTATTGCCGGCTGTATCTGCAAAGATCGGAGCGTTAGCCGGATTGTAGAGGTTCGGATAGAAGTTGCCCATCCGGTTGTTCGCTTCATAGGTGTGCGGTGCACCGTCCCAACGCAGACCCAGGTTCAAGGTCAGGCGATTGTTTACGCGCCAGTTGTCCTGCACATACGCTGCCCAAGAGACGTTATTCCACTTGCCGCTGTCTTGCACGGCCAGTTCGTTGTATCCGGAACCAGCCCCTAACAAGAAATCTGCGAAGTCAAGTCCCGTGAAGTTGTCGTTGAAGGTGAAAGACCCCTGTGTGTTACCGAAAAGATCTTGAACCTTCTTATAGAGGGCCCAACTACCGCCCATTTTCAACTGGTGAGCACCCTTCGTCCAGGAAAGGTCATCGCGGACTTGATAGTCGACCGCTTTGTTGTTCCACGGCCAACTTGCGTTTGTATAGTCCGTGTTAGTGGTCCCGGCAAGATGAATTTCCGGAATGCGGTTGAGGTTGTTCGGTCCGCTGAAGATGCGGTTTGAGGTGAATCCGCTCGGACGCGCAATGAGGTTGCTTGGCAGGATGTTAATTTGGTTGCCGTTCTCGTTGAACGCGACCTCATTCAACAATGTCGGGCTGATGACGTACGTGGTGTGGACCACATAGCTGTAGGATGGGTTCCCGAAGGTGTTACTCGCTGTCGGTACGTTATCCCCGCTCCACATCGACGTTCCGAAGTTCTGTGCGATTTGTTCCCTGAGATAGTGACCATAGACAGAGAACTTGCTGTTGAACTGATGGTCGATGCGAACGATTTCTTCCTTCACACTTGTGGGCACATTGTTGCCACCCAGGAAGGCTGGCTTGCCGCTGTTCAGGCCGTTGTTTGCTGGGAAAATGCCCGCCTGCAATAGCGCCGTCGCATTCGGATCGATCATGCAGCTCGGGATCTTATTGTTGGGGAAGGGGCTGCCTTGAACGATGTTGTTCGTCGTTCCATATGTCGTTCCGCCAGGGCAATTCCTGAACAGGTACGCCGCGCTCACGTTAGCTGCGCTGGGAACGTTAATCGGGAGACTTGCCGGGAAAGCGCCACCATACCATGCTGTATCCGGTACCGTCTGGGTTAGCGTCTGTCCTTGAATCAGGCGCCGCCATTCCATGTTGTAGAAGAAGAACGTCTTGTGCTCCTTCTTCCAGAAGTCAACCGGGCCACCACCGTTGAAGCCGAAGGTGTGGAACCGAAGTTCGGCGACCTTTGCGGGCGGTCGGTTGAAGTAGTTGCGGGCGTCGAGCGCGTCGTTGCGCAGGAACTCCCAGGCGCTGGCGTGATATTGCTTGGTGCCGGACTTGATGACGGCTGTCATGGTCGCCGCTGAGGACAACCCATATTCGGCGCTGTAGTTCGAGGTCATCTGCCGGAATTCAGCGATGGCGTCGAGGGAGGGCATGACGTCGGATCCACCTGCACCGCCACGATCGCTGCTTTCGCTGCCATCGAGAAGATAGAGGTTATGGCTTTGACGCATTCCGTTGAAACTCACGTTGGCGTCGCCGCCGACTGGAGTCGGAATCTGGAAGTCGCCCTGACCGCTCGATGCACCGGGCGTCAAGGAAATCAGCGAGTACATGCTGCGGCCGTTGGTGGCCAGCTGCGCAATCTGCTGACCGGTGATCAGGTCGCTGACTTCGCCGGTGTCCGATTGAACAGCAATAGCGGCTGCTTCAACAGTGACTTGCTCCTGCGCGCTACCAACCTGAAGCTTGAAATCGACGCGGGTACGGTCGTTAACAGCCAGTACAATGTTGCTCTGTTCGGCAGCTTTGAACCCGGAGGCCGTTGCCTTCACGGTATAGTGGCCGATGCCAAGGGCGGGAATTACGTACTGGCCATCACCGCTTGTTGTAAGGGTGCGTGCCAGGCCTGTATCTAGGTTGGTTACGGTGATGCTAACGTTGGGAACCGCTGCGCCACTCGGGTCGGTAACAGTCCCGACAATAGTGGCTTCTTGTGCCAAGCCCTGCCCTACAAAGAGCAGGACCATGACCACAAGGAGCGCCACCAGACGAAGGTCACAGCGCCTCAGAAAATGGCCGAAACTCCCGGCATTCGTGGGCGAGAGGGATTTCATTTGCCAGCCTCCAAATTGATTGTGCCGGGGCCGTGAGACACAGGGGACAGCCCGGGCGTCCGAGAACGTTTACGGTGTTACATCCTGCTGTTGACCGTTGTCAAGCACAAAATCGATATTTGTCGAGGGTTCGAGCGACTCTGTACCACTCGAAAGTTGAAATTTAGAACCTGGGCTAGACGGCGTGATCCCGCTATCTCCTTGACCCGGCGGGGCCAGTGTGCTAAAAGCGTCGGTTCGACCGTAATCGTTTACGAAAATCGATTTCGTCACCGGCGGCCTCTGTCTCGAGGAAGAAAAGGCAGTTGGCGCTGGGAGAGGACCGTCCCATGAAATCAAGGATCCATCATGCTTTCATAGCTCTTCTTCTGCTTCTTATCGGCGCCGTTGCAACCGCTCAAACCACCACTAATGCTCCCTATCTAGACCCGACACAACCCATTGACGTGAGGGTCAACGACCTTGTCGGCCGTATGACATTGGAGGAAAAGGCCTCTCAGTTGGTAAACCAAGCTAGGGCGATCACGCGGCTTCAGGTGCCCGGATACGATTGGTGGAGCGAAGCGTTACACGGAGTTGCCAATGCTGGTACGGCCACCGTTTTTCCTGAACCCGTCGGCCTGGCAGCTACGTTCGACGACCCGTTGATCCACCAGATGGCAGTGATCATCGGCACCGAGGCTCGGGCGAAACATGACCTCGCGGTCAAGGCGGGGCGCCGCGACATCATGGAAGGGCTCGACTTCTGGTCGCCCAACATCAACATCTTTCGCGATCCCCGCTGGGGACGCGGACAGGAAACCTACGGGGAAGATCCGTTTCTTACAGGCCGCATGGGTGTGGCATTCGTGACCGGGTTGCAAGGGGACGATCCGAAATATTTCCGTGTGATTTCGACGCCCAAGCACTACGCGGTGCATAGTGGACCGGAGCCTACGCGGCACACCATCGACGTGCAAGTCTCGAAACATGACATGGAAGACACGTACCTGCCGGCATTTCGGGCAACCGTAACCCAAGCCAAGGCAGAGTCGATCATGTGTGCTTATAACCGCGTCAACGGACAGCCAGCCTGCGGCAATACATTCCTTCTTCAAGACACACTCCGTGGCGCATGGAAATTCAACGGGTATGTCGTGTCCGATTGCGACGCGATCGTCGACATCTTCGAAGGACATCACTACACGAAGAGCCAGGCCGAAGCTGCTGCTCTCGCAATTAAAACTGGCATGGACAACGAATGCGCGGACTTCTTCACCATCGCAAAAGATAGCAAGGACTATCAGCCCTTTATCGACGCTGTGAAGCAAGGTCTGTTGACTGAGGCAGATCTTGATCGTTCGCTGAAGCGGCTCTTCACAGCGCGCATGCGGCTGGGCATGTTCGATCCGCCGGAGATGGTGCCCTATTCCAATACTCCCGCTTCCGAGATCGACAGCGCACCGCATCGACAAGTGGCACTGAAAACAGCACAGGAGTCGATTGTGTTGTTGAAGAATGACGGCGTGCTCCCGTTTGGACCGAACGCGAAGAAGATTCTCGTAGTCGGCCCGCTCGCTGAATCGGTGCAAGTGCTGCACGGGAATTATGCTGGAACTGCTTCGCATGCAGTAACAGCCCTGGAAGGTATTCGAAAACAGTTCTCCGGTGCGCAGGTTTCCTATGTTGCAGGTACGAACTTCCTGCGCCAACAAACGGTAATCCCCACTTCGGTTCTCACCACCCCTGATGGAAAGCCTGGGATCAAAGGTGAGTACTTCGCGGGCGAAATGACAGGAACTCCGCAGGTGACGAGAATCGATCCCTACGTCGATCTGCAACTGACTCACCCGGATTCGCAAGCGCTTGCCCTCCCCCCTGGAATGCAAGACTTCTCTGTGCGTTGGACTGGTGTCCTAACGCCGACGGAGTCAGCGACCTATCAGATCGGGCTCTCGGGTTCGATGCAACGCTTGTGGCTGGATGACAAACTGGTCGTGGACGACATGCTTCTGCACGACCCGAATCCGCAGTGGGCAACGATACAACTCATCAAGGGACATCACTATACGGTAAAGATCGAGTATGTCGCCGGGGGACGGCAAAGCAAATTCATGTGGCTGCCCCTGGTGGCAGATCCGAGCTTCGAAGCCGCCGAAGCGGCGCGGAAATCGGATGTCGTCGTTGCAGTGGTCGGGATCACTTCCAAACTGGAAGGCGAAGAGATGAAGGTGGATCTCCCAGGCTTCCGCGGTGGCGATCGCACGAGTCTGGCGCTCCCGGCAGAAGAAGAGGCCATGCTTGGGGCATTAAAAGGTGCAGGCAAGCCTCTTGTGGTGGTTCTCATGAATGGCAGCGCATTGGCTGTCAATTGGGCCAACGATCATGCCAATGCAATCCTCGATGCCTGGTACTCGGGCGAGGAAGGTGGCACTGCGATCGCGCAGACACTGGCCGGAGCCTACAATCCCGCCGGTCGGTTGCCCGTTACCTTCTACAAAGGCACAGAGCAGTTGCCCGAATTCGAGGACTACTCCATGAAGAATCGTACCTACCGATACTTTACGGGAGAGCCGCTCTATCCTTTCGGTTATGGGCTGAGCTACACGAACTTCGAATACAGCGGATTAAAATTCTCGAGTCCGCAGTTGGAAGCAGGCAATCCGCTGGACGTCGAAGTAGATGTGAAGAATACCGGCAAGCGGGATGGCGATGAAGTGGTTCAGGTGTACATCACATTCCCCAAGGTTGACGGCGCACCACTGAAGGCGTTGCGCGGATTCACGCGTCTTCCGCTCAAAGCCGGAGAACAGCAACATGTCAAGCTGACGCTCTCACCTCGTGATTTGAGTTATGTAAACGCGGCCGGTGATCGCATGATCACAGCAGGCGACTACCTGATCACAGTCGGTGGAGGTCAGCCGGGCACGCCAGCCGCGCATGCCGATGCGCATCTGACGATTGCGGGTGAGCAAAAGCTGCCGGAGTAAGATGGAATCAGGCCAAGAGCGCCTCTTCCATCATGATGAGCTGTCGTTCTCGTAGTCTGTTGTTGGGAGTTCTATTCGCGTTTGCGGGCGCGCCAAGGCTGGCGCGCCCGCAGTCTGACTCTGCCGCACCTTCCAAGTCTCCCACCCCGGCCTCTTCTGACAGCCCAATTCGGTTCACATTCCAGCCGATCGATTTCAAGCTGGACAGCAACGAGAGTGCGGAACATCACGCGCCCGAAACCATGGAAGGAGGCGTGGCTGTCTTCGACTACAACAACGACGGCAAACTCGACATCTTCTTCGCTAATGGCGCCGATCTTAAAACCCTGAGAAAAGATTCTCCCAAGTACTACAACCGCCTCTTCGAAAACGACGGCAAGGGACACTTCACCGACGTCACGGCGAAAGCCGGACTGGCAGGGACCGGGTATGACACTGGAGTCGCCATCGGCGATTACGACAACGACGGGTACGAGGACATCTTCGTCGCTGGCGTTTACCGCAATACGCTGTATCACAACAACGGCGATGGAACTTTCACCGACGTCACTACGAAAGCAGGCCTCGACAAGCCTGACGTGGAGTATGGCCCACTCTGGTCAGTTGCCGGAGCATGGATCGACGTAAACAACGACGGCTTGCTCGATCTCGTCGTAATCAATTATTTGAAGTGGGATTTCAATCACGAACCTGTCTGCGTGGGATATGGCCATCCGGACTACTGCCACCCGAAGATGTACAAACCAACACCGAATCAGCTTTTCATCAATAACGGCGATGGAACCTTTCGAGATGCCTCAAAAGAAGCCGGTTTCCGACAGCATCCTGGCAAAGGCATGGGCGTGGCGGCGGCCGATTCCCAATTGAATGGCCACATGGACCTGATTGTCCCCAATGACAAGCTGATGAACTCCTTCTATCGCAACCTGGGGAACGGAAAATTTGAAGAAGTTGGGTTCGAGACCAACGTCGCATTGCGCGAGGACGGAGTCTACATCTCGGGCATGGGCGTCGATTTCCGCGACATCGATAACGACGGCTATCCCGATATCGTCATCGTGGCTCTCGATGGGGAAACATTCCCGATCTACAAGAACGACGGCAAAGGCAGTTTCACCGAGGTCACGCGTGAGAGCGGCATGACCAAACTCAGCCTTCCCATGGCGGGTTATTCGCCGAACATCGCCGACTTCGACAACGACGGATGGAAAGACATCTTTGTATCGCGCGGCCACGTGCAGTCACTCGCGTCCACAAACCTCGCCATCGAGCAGTCGAACACGGTGTTTCGAAATCTTGGTGGGATGAAATTCGCCGCTCTCACCGCTGAGGCCGGATTCACGGCGCAACCTCCGTCCCGCCATCGCGGCTCAGCCGTCGGCGATCTGAATGGCGACGGCAAACTCGATGTGGTGGTCAGCGCGATCAATGCTCCTGCTGAAATCTGGATGAATCACAGCCCGGGCGCCCGGCACTGGATCGAATTCAGACTGCAAGGTACCAAGAGCAACCGCGACGGCATCGGCGCGCGCATTAAAGTCGTTACGAAATCCGGTGCGCAATACAACCACATGACGACGAGCAGCGGATATGGCTCTTCGAGCACTGGGCCGGTGCATTTCGGGCTAGGCGCAGACTCAACTGTAGATCTGGTCGAGATTCATTGGCCATCTGGAATCATCCAGACGATGAAAGACGTGCCCGGTGATCAGGTCTTGGTCCTGAAGGAGTCGGCCAAATAGAACTGGCAGCCCTGGGAACCGCTATTGACGAAAGAGGGACCAGATCGCTCCCGACCATGCGGCCAAGATCACCAGAATCAAACCTGGAATTATCTGCAAGCCAAAGCGCCGGCCGCCGCTGCTAATCGCAACGACCACCTTGGTGAGAGTGTTCGTGGTCAGAGCGGCAAGGATTGGAACGATGCTCTCATGGGGGCTGAGCTTGCCGGAGGAAACCATGGATGCCACAGATACCGCCGGGGCGTGGGAGTCAGCGAAGCCGGCGACAGCAGCCGCGGCAAAAACTCCAGCTTGGCCGAATTTTGCGTTGAGTGCGGCGGATGCTAACTGCACGAGTGCTATCGTGGCGCCGAAGACCAATGACGTCTTCAGGCTGAAGGCTCTTCCCACTTCCATTGCCTCAGGCGCTTCATGGCGGAGATTTCTGAACGCAAGCAAGCCCCCGTAGGCGGTTGCCGTAAGCCCGGCTCCAATGAGACAGAGTTTCAGTTCAGAAAAAGCATGCCAATTGGTGGCTGCCAGCACCACTGCCAGCAGAATCAGTGTACCGATTGATGAAAGCACGGCTCCTGCGACTGCCGGCCGGGAAATCTGTGGATCCCTTCGTGCCCGCTCCCCCATCGACGCAATTGTGGCAACGCTTGATACAAAACCGGAAGCTAAACCCGCCAGGGGAAGCCCAAAACGTGGACCAAGCAGTCGAACAGCGATATGTCCGGCAGCGCTGATCGACATAATCAAAATCACAATTCGCCAGATGATGCGAGGGTTGATGGCGCTGAATGGACCGAGATATCGATTGGGAACCAACGGAAGTACCACGAGAGCAGCCCCAGCAAAGATCAGCGCATCGGTAAGTTCCTGCTCGCTTAGTACCTCACGAATGAAATGGTGAATTCCAGTGCGAGCCCGGAGGGCGATTGCAACCGTGACCGCTAGCGCAGAAGCGAGCACTGGATCCTGGGAGGCAAACGCGCCCAGGAGCACTGTCAAAAGAAGGGTAGTCTCGGTAGTTAGACCGGGGTCCTGTTCTCCGGTTCGCACATATCCGATTGCGCTTAAGCTGGCCATCCCGAGAAATGTAACGGCCAGTAGCGGGATACCGCCGAGGGTCCAACTCACTCCCCCCAACAGAGAAGCGATCGTGAACGTGCGGATGCCTGCCGGAGAGCGCGCTGGGCCCTCCCCTTTTCGCCTCTCTCGCTCCGCACCGATGAGCAAGCCGATTCCAAGAGCAGTAGCAAACTTGTAAGCGAGGTCCTCGGCGCCTGGGTTAATGTTCAGCACTAAGTATTGTCGGCTCGCGAGTCCGGGCAGGCCAGAACTTTTTTCTTGGACCCTGCGGACAGAGCTCGATTTGTACCCATTTGGGAACTGCAGCCTTTCACTTTCGATAGGGCACGAATTGGAGCGTCGTGGCTCGGGACTTCTCGGTGACGAGGTCTTTCGTGTATTTTACTTCCCCACCCGAGTTGTACTTTTCGAGATAGGCGCGATCGACTGCATCTTTGAGAGATTTGCTTCTGATGTGCACAGCGCGGACTGCAATTCGCACTTTGCCCACCTGGATCGCTCCACGAGGCTGCTTGAGAAATGTGCGGTACCAGCCGTCCGGCTTGATCCTCCATGAACGAGAGATAAGGCGGTTCGCGACCATGACAAACCAAATTCCGATGAAGCGGTGCGCACCGGTGCCGGCGCACACACGAATCATTTTGCTGTCGTTCAGTGCACGCAAGAGGTCGCTTGGAAACTGGCTCCTCACAGTCGTCGACGGCGTGATTGTTCTCCTAGCTCTCCATTTTCATCGTATCCGGATTCCACTTCACCACGGCGCCTCGCTCCACGCTCAAGTTGCTCAGTAGGGCGGCGCCTGCTGCTCGAAAGCCAAACGACGCATCTTCCACGACCGGCTGGCGCGAGCGAACTGCCGCAAAGAAATTCTTGAAGTGGTCGTAGTTGTCGCGATATCCCTCGGCGGCTTCGTATTTCTCGAATCCAACGGCCGGCGGCCCTGATGGATGCTCCAGCGGATATTTCTCACGATGGCCATCGCGAATCCGCTTCTGCATCGAGTCGGTGTAGGTGTTGATCATCAGGCCGGGATCTTTTTCACGCGGAGTGCGGCTCACGGTGACCGAGTTGTTCGCGATCTCCATTGTGCCTTCCGTGCCGGTGAAAACGAATCCTTCGCTCTCTTCGCCACCATCGACGAAATTCACGCGCAAGGCCAGATTGAATCCTTGAGGATAGTCGAATAGACCGAGCATTACGTCAGCGGCGTCGCGCCCGTCTTTCCAGAAGCGCAACCCTCCAGTTGCCATCGCGCGGGTTGGACCATTCGAACCGGTAATAAAGTGCGTCCCGCTAAAGAGGTGAACGAAAAGATCTCCCGCCACACCGCTGCCGTACACCTTCCATTTCCTCCATTGAAAGAAGTGCTCGGGGTTGAATGGAATCTTGGGCGCGGTACCCAGGAAGCGTGGCCAGTCGCAAGTATCGGTCGAGGCGTCGAGTGGAACCGTGTAATTCCATGCGCCGATCGACGAATTGCGGTCCCAATGCGCCGACACCATGTTGAGTTGTCCGATCGCACCCGAGGCCAGCAGTTCCTTCGCCTTGACATAAACGATCGAGCTCACCCGCTGACTTCCGACCTGAAGAATGCGGTTGGTCGCGCGAGCCGTCTCGATCATTTCCGGACCGTCGCTGTAGAGATGGATCATCGGCTTCTCGCAGTAGACATCCTTGCCAGCCTTCATTGCGTCGACAGCGGCCTGCTTATGCCAATGGTCCGGCGTCGCCACGATGACGGCGTCGACATCCTTCCGCGACAAAACTTCGCGGTAGTCGCGGGCGGTGAAGATATCGTTGCCCCACATTTCCTTGCAGTGCTCGAGCCGACCGTCGTAGCAATCAGCGACGGCAACCAGCTTCACGCCTGGAACCTGCACCGCGAACCGTGTGTCTCCCTGGCCCTGAATGCCCGCTCCGATGAGTGCAATCTGGATATGATCGTTTGCGGCAATAGGTGCGAACGGACCACCCTCGGCCGCAGTCAGCGTGTAGACCTTTCCACCCAGAGCCGTGGCTGCTGTCGCCGTTCCCGCCATCTTCAAAAATGTTCTGCGATTCAACACGTGTAGGTACCTCCAGCTTGGAAGTTATGACGCCTGAAAAGATATTCTTTTCTCTAGAAGTTTGCGAACGTCGCAGCGTGAGCAAACGGGTCTCGATTGTCTCATTTCCCTGGCGCACGCTCTTCGACCGCAACCGCAGACGCGCGCTCAGCAGCCGATCTCGGAGTCAGCACGATCAGCGTAATACCAATGACAACCAGCCCAGCCGAGCCGCCCACGAATCCGGTTCGTTCGCTCGCATGCTGAAGCCCTAGCGTCGTCATGACCGCGGCGTGCGCAAAACTCGACCAGGCGGTAAACGCAATCAAGCTCCGATTGGCCCCGGGATTCCGGACCGCAATCAGCAGGAAGATGCCGAGCACGAAGTAAAGGCTCATCATCATGTCGTCGCCGTAATCGGACGGTCCCGCTCCATGCAGCAATGAGTCAATGGTGGGATAAGCAGCGGCTGTGAAGAGCAATCCGACCAGCACAAGAACGACTTTCAGCGCACGTTCTCGGAGCATGACGACCTCCTTGCCCAAGCTCAAGTCGCAGACTGCAGGGAACCGGCCGGAAATATTACGCCGCTTCGCCGGATTCCTGCAACTCCAAGGGCCGAAGTCGGCCCGTTTCAGCTCGTTTTCTTACCACAAGGACTAAGTCGTTGGTACTACAACCAATCGCATGGCCCCTGGTTGCCCGTTGGTTATCTCCCTCTAGTGCCACCCAGTTGTTACGTTGGCGTTGCGTCACTAAATCTCGCTAACGGAGCCGAACGGATATGCTTCCCCCACTTATCCCGCGGAGACCTGAAGACCTTCCTGCGGCTTTCAAAAGTTCCCTGTTACTTTTGTGTCTGTGTCTGGCCTTAGCAACGCCTGGTTACCTGCGCGCCGCCCCTTCCAACGAGAATGCTGCAAAAGAACGCAGTGCCTCAAACGGCGAGCCCAATATGCAACCCGGGAGAGCACCGCGCCAACTCTATCCCACCAATTGGGGCTTCCAATGCGGAATTGGAGATACGCACAACTGTGCCGGCCAGGGCTACGGCCAAATCATTTGGCCGGGCACGGCGGCGCAGCCGGGCATGCTCCGCCTGCACGATGCCGGAACGCACTGGTCCACCATCGATCAGGGAAATGGTGTTTACAACTGGATTCTGCTGGATAACTGGCTCGATCTGATCGCCCAGCATCAACCGGTGAAAGTCAGCCAGGTGTTCGCCTGGGTGCCCTGCTATCTGGTCGGTGCTCACGAGTGTTCCGCTCCACCTACTGCACCCAACGGAACAAACGTGCCGCCGCGCGATCTCACTGCCGCTGGCAGCCCGGCTTTCAATGATTTCGTGACGAAGTTCGTGCAGCACTGCAGCCCTGCCGGCAATTGCGTGAAGAACCTGATCAGGGGTTACGAGATGTGGAACGAATGGGATATCAGGTTTCACTGGACCGGCACGATGCAGCAGGTCTACCAGATGGTGAAGCCGGCGGTCGCTATCATCCGCGCGAACGTACCGAATGCCGTTATCCTGATGCCATCAACGACGCCTTACAGCGACACGGGACTCGGCTATCAGGCTGATTTCCAGAACTGGCTCAACTATGAGAATTCCCACGGCCGCATCTCTGACTGGATCGATTGGCACGTGTATCTGACAAACACCAACTACACGACCAGAACGCCCGAGGACCAGTGGAACAAATACGTCGTGAATTACCTGAACATCCAGAACTCAACCGCCGGATGGCAGACGACTCAGTGGGCCAATACGGAAACGAACTTCAACGGGGCACCGCCTCCAGGCTTGAACTACACCTGCCCCGCGGCGCAGTTCACACAGGCCGATTGCGCGGGACAGGTCGTACGCTGGCAGTTACTGCACGCTTCCAACGGCGGGCGAAACCTAGCCTGGTACAAGTGGAGGGAAACAGTCGGATCGAATCCGCAATACGAGAAGGCGTACAACTACATGATGCAGTATCTGGGGGCAGGTCATTTCGCCGCCCCATGCTCCTCGACGACGAACGGTGGCGTTGCTTTGTGGACGTGCACCTTCACTCAGTCCAACGGGACTAATTCATTGTGGGTTTGGACGCCGAGCGAGAGTGGCACGAGCTACAACGTGCCTTCCGGGTTCAGTGACTATCGTGATCTGAACGGAAGCAAGGTGTCGGTCACGCCTGGACACGCGATCGCGGTCGGCCCGAAACCGATCATGCTGGAATAGGAACGCACCATTCACCTGCTTGGAAGACAACCGGCGCTACGCTTCCGCAAGCTGACGTAGCGCCGGATATATTTTGCGGTAACCGCGATACGCCTGTTGCAAGGTCGCCGAATCTTTCTGATTTGGCGTGATCTTTTTTGCTACACGAACGATCGCATTGCAGGCCTGCTCTACCGACGCCCAGGCTCCGGCCCCGGTGCCCGCGAGGATCGCCGCTCCGTACGCGGCGCCTTCCTCAGCCGCAACGACCTCTACTTCGTGCGCGTAAACGTCGGCCTGAATCTGCCGCCACAGCGGCGAGCGTGCGCCACCTCCGCCGAGGCGGATTGCGGTGACAGGCACTTTCATCTCCTCGAAGATGGTAAACGTATCTTTCAGGCTGAACGCCACGCCTTCGAGAATGGCGCGGATGACGTGTGCGCGGGTGTGCGATGCCGTCAACCCTACCATCGCCCCTCGTGCATTGGGATCAAGATGCGGTGTGCGTTCGCCCATCAGATACGGTGCCCAGAATGCTCCCTCCGATCCGGCGGGTGCTGTCGCTGCTTCCTCGGCGAATACATCGTAGGGATCGCGTCCATCTTTCTTTTGCACGCCCGGGGATGCCTCTCCAAATTGATCGCGGTACCAACGCAATGACAATCCTGCGGCCTGCGTCACGCCCATTACATGCCAGCGTCCGGGGATGGCGTGGCAGAAAGTATGCAGACGCCCTTGCGGATCCATGGCAGGGCGGTCGGTCGAGGCAAAGACCACGCCCGATGTTCCAATCGTGGCGCTGACAGCGCCAACGCGTGCGATTCCCATGCCCACAGCGCCCGCGGCCTGATCTCCCGCACCCGCAACCACTGGAGTCCCTACCTTGAGGCCCGTCGCATCCGATCCCGCTGCCGAGACATTGCCGCACACTTGCGGCGACTCGAACAGTGCCGGCAGCAGTTTCTGATCGATGCCCGTCTTGCCAAGAACCTCGGCGGACCACTTGCGGTTCGCAACATCAAGCAGCAAAGTCCCCGACGCATCCGCCATATCGATGGCCCGCTCACCGGTAAGCCGAAAGCGCACATAGTCCTTTGGCAGCATGACATGTGCCACGCGTCCCCAAGCCTGAGGCTCGGTCTCTCGCACCCACAGAAACTTTGTCACGGTGAAGTTTGTTAGTGGGGGATTGCAGGTAAGGCGAATCAGCGCATCCCTTCCGATCAGTTGTTCCAGTTCACTGCACTGCGCTTCGCTGCGTTGGTCGCACCAGATAATCGCAGGCCGCACCACTTCATCGGCAGAATCGAGCAGCACCGCGCCATGCATCTGTCCAGAAAATCCTACGCATCCGATATCTTCGGCGCGTATATTTCCCGATTGCAGAGCCTTCCGCACTGCAACTCCGCAAGCCTGCCACCAATCGCGCGGATCCTGCTCCGCCCACCCTGGCCGCGGACTCGCGAAATGCTGATGCTCTGCCGACGCTGAGGCCACTACCTGCCCCTGTACGTCCATGATGAGTGCGCGCGTACCACCGGTTCCAACGTCGATGCCTAGATAGTTCATGATTGATCTCGTGCTCGATCGCGAATGGAAGTTATGCGAAGTCCTGCAGGCCACGCCGCGTCTCTGCCGGTTGCGGCTCTTTCTGCGTTTCCTGCGACTGCCGGCGTAAAAAGAAATCGAGGTTGCCCCGCATCACGAGGTGCGGCGCGAGGGCTACCTGATGCGATCGCCTTCCACCCTCGGCCAGGAACTCGTGCAGCATCCGCAGAGCGATCTGTCCCTGAGCCCGCGGACGTTGGTAAATCGTAGCTACCACCGCACCCGACCGAATGTACGGAACGAGCTCAGGGAATAAGTCCGTCGTAATAACGCTCAAGCTTCCCAATAGATTGGCGTCGCGCGCCGCATTCAATACCGGAATGGAAGCTTCAGTCGTGACGTAAACACCGGCCAGGTCAGGATGCTCTTCAAAGAGAGAGCGCGCTTTTCGGTACGCCTCTTTTTCGAGATCGTGATCCTCCACCGGCGGCAACAGATTCAAACGGGGATAGAAGGATCGCAGCGTAGACTCGAACGCAGCGCATTTCTCGGCATGTTCGGTGATCGCCATGTCAAAGACGGTGATCGCGACGGAACCCTCACGCTCACCAATGAATCGGCCCATGAGATCAGCGGCAATCGAGCCGCTCGCGAGGGTGTCAATGGCCACCATCCCCAGCCTTCCGCTGCTGGGAGCATCGGTCGCCACGCACACCACGGGAATACTGGCGCGAGAGGCGCGCCGAATCCAGCATCGCCATTTCTCCGGCTGGCTGGGGAAGGTAATGATGCCGTCGACCTTCTCTTTAATCGCGGCCTCAAAAGCCTGTTCCTCGCCCTCGCCCAGACGGCAGGTACGGAATTCGACCTCCACGTTTTCCAACAGAATCCCGGCCGCTTCCTCGCGAATTCCCGCCCGAACCTCATCCCAGAAAGAGGTCGTACCTTCTAGGGTGTTGACGGAAATACGCAGTGTTTTCCGCGATGACAGATAGCGCGCCGCCAGGTTCGGCCGGTAGCCGAGGGTCCGTGCCACTTGCAGCACTCTAGCCTTGGTGGCCGGACTTACACCGGGATTGTCGTGCAAAGCACGGTGGACCGTTCCGATGGAGGTACCCAGCGACTTTGCAATGTCACCGAGTGTCGTGGGAGGCTTACCCATGTTTATGTGGCCGGCGTCACGGCTGGCCTTTCCAACTAGCTAAGTCAGCCAGAAAAGATCAAATTGACGTTCCCGGCACCGTAAACGTTAACGGAACCTGGCAAAATCCGCAAGCTGTTGACCTAGATGAATGTTTTTACAGGGTGAAACCGGAATACGATCGGGTCCAACCGGCGCAAGCTGACGAAGCCCAAGATGTTGCTTTGTGTACTCGCCGGTTCACGCCCATCACTCGCTATAGAGACGTGCGCCGTAAACACTTAACCCACGATTCGCGCCATTGTTGGAAACTGCTTCAACGTCTCAGACTCGACCGTGCTGCCGGTCCGGGACGCTTCTGAGCCCGTCGCACTCCAGTTAGATTTTGGTGCTGCTCGAAGAGGCTGCCAAGATTCTTCGTCGCTCCTTGACAGTTTTGCTAGTTGAGGAGTTGCCTCATGTCTGCTGGCATGTGCAAGGAAGTCCCGTTTCTATCATCAAGGGAGCAGAGCCTATGAAAGACGTTGAGCAAAACACCTGTGCGCACATTCCTTGTACGTGTGTAGTGGGCGCCGGCGAAAAATACTGTAGTGACTTTTGTCGTGATGCGGGTTCTGAGGAAGTGGAGATCGCTTGCGAATGCGGTCACGCGACCTGCTCGCTAACCGCGGAAGAAGAAGAGGTCGCTTAGTACGATCAAACGGCGGCGAGATGTAGAAATTTCCGGGAACTCAGGCGGCTTTCTCGCCACCGTCAATGACTCCTTGCACTGTAGGCTCGGTCCCGGCCTCCCACAACACCTTGAGGCATTCCTCGCCCAGGTTGCTGTACGCCAGCAGCTTATCCTGACGTTCGCAGTCTTCCTTCAGACGTAGCTTCCAAACTTCCAACCCTAATTCGGCGGTGCTCATCGTCGTTATTTCTGCAACTGCAGTACCACACCTAGGGAGAAGGTGCACCTTTGTGCGCCAAAATCTGCAAGTACTTAGGCCCCGGTTCCGGCTTTCCTTTCGGACCTTTCCCGCCGCTCAATGATCACGTCAGGCTTGCCACCAACGGTTGCGGCCGCTGTCTTATTCGTAAGTCGCAGGGAGTGTTCTTGAATCGCAAGCTGCAATTTATGAACGGTTTTTTGCCACTCCGTGCCGTTCTCGTATACGACGCGGGCGCACAATTCGCGGATGCGATCTTCCAGACGGCGAGTGGGCATTGCACGCATGAGCGAAGAGCGCGGAGGGAGAATGCCAGAAACTCGCTCATTGTTGGATACCTTACATACTGTAGGCGACCCTTAGGGAATTCGGTGACTTCGGCTTTCTATCTGGGTCAAATTACGCTGGAGCTTTTCCTGACCTCGAATATTGCGAAAAATCGGCTCTGAGATTACCTTCCGACCCATGCTCTGAAATATGCCCTTGCCGCATTGATCGAGTGTCTCGCACCGACAGTTCGACATCAGGCGTCTGAGCAGGCCTTGTACTGCTTTGATTCCCTCCAAGAGTTGATCCAACTCCCGGAGCTTTCGCTGCGAGAGCGTCCGCCAACGCTCTGAGGCCTGCGTAACATCGCGGAAGCCAAAAAACAAGTGTCGGATCTCACCCAATGTAAAGCCAAGTTGACGCGCACGCTGAATGATGGCCAGGCGGTAGAGGACCGTCGCGTCGTACCGTCGCTGCCCGCTTAGCCTTTGTGGGCGAGGAAGCAGTCCGATCCGCTCGTAATAGCGAATGGCCGATGGCCGGAGTCCAATCTGCCGTGCGACCTGCGAAATCGTCAGCTGAGCCATGCGTCATTCTAGCGTTTCACCGCACTGCTCACTCGGCTGTCGCTGACAAATTGTTTGCAAAAATCACTCTTGCCTTAAAGTCAACTTTAAGTTGTACGGTGAGAAATGGCGGAGAGTAGCTCTACATTTCCGCCGAAGGAGAAACGAATCGTGCAGCGAATGAAATGGTTCGCAGTAATCGCGCTGGGCCTCGCCACTGGAAACCTCTCGGCACGGGTGGGCCAGCAGCCCAACGACAGAAAACAACTTGCACCTCTTGATGCACAGCGCGAAAAATACGCGCTGCAATCGTTCTTGAAGATCGCCGAGAGGATGATCATCCCCGCCGTAGAAGCCATGCCTGCCGACAAATTCGCCTTTGCACCAACCGACGGCGAATTCAAGGGCGTGCGTACCTTCGGTCAAATGGTGAAACATTTGTCCGCAACCAATCACATCCTGGCGGCCGCAGCGTTGGGCGAGGAGCCACCCGCAGATGCCGGTGACGAAGTCGGGCCTGAAATGGTACGAACTAAGGCTGAGATCCTCGCTTACTTGACAGACTCATTCGCCCATTTAGATAGAGCCATCGCAGCGATCGGCCAGATGAACACACCAGTCAATTCGTCGCCAATCTCCCCGCTGAAGCGGGGAGAGGTGACTCGTTCGGCATTGGTAGTGGAGTCGCTGATACACGCGGCTGACCATTATGGACAACTCGTCGAATACCTCCGGATGAACGGCGTGGTTCCTCCCGCGAGCCGTCCGTGAGCAATCTCAAAAGCAAGCCGATCGCTTGCTCTCTGACCAACGAAGAGTCGCGCGATCGCGAGGCCGAGCTTCTTACGAGATTCAAGGCTGCCGGGATGGAGACTGAGGAACTTCAACAGGGATTTGCCTTTCGTCTTCCGGGAGACGCCAACTTGATTCAACTTGTGACGGAACTGATCGTGGCTGAGCGCGAGTGTTGCCCCTTCCTGACCTTTGAATTCGCTGCACTCCCCAATATGGGGCCGATCATCGTTCGAGTGACTGGCCCTGCCGGAGTAAAGGAATTCGTGAGAACGGTCTTCTGCAAGCGCGAACAGTCTACGTAGCGCATGATGGAGGAAGAAGCCACGATGCCACAGATCTCAAGGCAAGAGTTCGAGCGGTTGCCCCTCCGAGTTCACGAGTTCCTTGCTGACGTGCCCCTTCATGACGTATGGGCTGTAGACCTTCCGCGTACTCGCCCAAGCGTCACTCTGGATCAGTTTCTGCGGGTGGCAAGCCCTCATCAGTGCAGGCTTTCGCCGGGCACCCGTGCGCTGCTCAGTATCCGTTTCTTTTTCGGACGACTTCTAGCTTGGGATCGCGAGCCACTCGCAACCGCGGAATCCTTCGCAACCCGCCTGACTATCGCCGATCGTTCAAAGTCACTGTCGCCGGCGGGTGCGCAAGAGGGACTTTTCCGCGTCGTATATCGCTTCGAAAACGAACAACTCCTTGAGGTGATCAACCGCACCGTCCATGGCGCGGCACTCAGTGCGCTCGTCGACGTAGGCAATGCCTACCGTTTCTATTTTGGTGTCTACGTGCGCAGCGTCAGCCGCTTCACACCAGTTTATATGGCGATGATCGATCCATTCCGTAAGCTGGTCATCTACCCCTCACTTCTGCGCGGTGTTCGCTTACAGTGGGATAAACTTTCGGCACAGCCGGGCACGGGAACACCCATATAACCGCGATCAACCGATCTACTGCTTCGCGCTTGTGCTGCCCACGCGTCCCTTTTGATCGGAAATCCCTGACATCCGATAGGCCCAGGCACAAATCACATCGCGCCACTTCACCGCCTCGCCTGCCTGAAATTCAAATCGCGCCAGGATATCCCGATAGCGCTCGCCATCCATATGTCCCGCTAGCGTCTGCCATCGCGCAATAAAGTCCCGCGCCTGTTCAGCACCTTCATAGTGAGAGTCGTAAATGTGCTGAGTTACCGTCTTGCCCGAATGCAGTACATACGTCCATGCGACATGATGGAAGAACAGCAGCAGATTGTCCGGACATGCGCTCAGCGACTCATACAACTTCTGCACATCTGCCGGATATTGCCCGATATAGCCAGTCCCGGTCGCAACGGTACGGTCCATGCCGATGCCCTGATGATCGGCGCGATGCCACTGTCCCCAGCCATTCTCCTCGGATGACTCCGGCGCAGGGTCGTAGTGATTGCCTGTAATGTTGGTCAGCGTGCCTGCGCCCAGAGGACCCGTGTAGCTCTCGTACACCGGCCAGGAATCGAGCTGCAGTTTTGCGATGGTCCGGACAACGAGCGGATCGTCGCCAAACGTGAGCCGCGTCCATTCATCGATAATCTGTTCGCTGCTGAGATTGGGATTCCATGCCAGCCGTCCGAAGCCATAGAGATTGGCCATCGCCAGCGGACTTCCCATCCAGTTTTCATTCAGACCAACATTGGCGACGCCGACCAATCCGTTGAGCCGGTTTGAATTCCCGCGCCCAACAATCTCCTTCACCGGTGTGTGCCCGCCGCTGACACGCATATCGAAATCGAGAACTTCCTTCCACATCGGAACTAGAAAACAGAGATGCTTCTGCTGGCCCATGTATTCCTGCGTGATCTGCAGCTCGATCGCTTTATTCGCTGACTGAAGGTCACCGAATAGAGGAGACACCGGCTCTCTCACCTGGAAATCGATCGGACCGTTCTTGATCTGAATAATGACGTTGCCATCGAACTTGCCATCGAGGGGATGGAAATTATCGTAAGCAGCTTTTGCCCGGTCGTTCTTCAGGTTGTGCCAATCGAGATGATGGTTGTACACGAACGCACGATAGAAGACGACGCCTCCGTGGGGATTCAGGGCCCGCGCTATGACGTTCGCAGCATCCGCCTGAGTGCGCCCATAGGCGGAGGGCCCCGATCTCCCTTCTGAATCCGCCTTAACCACGAAGCCGGCGAAATCCGGAATCTGCCGGTAGATTTCATCCGCCTTAGCTCGCCACCATTCGGCAACTCGCTCATCGAGTGGATCAAATGTGTCGAGGCCGCCGACCAGCTTCGGACTACTCAGGTCGACCGACACCGAGAGATGCACGCCCCATGGCCGAAACACATCGGCAATGCGCCGCAGTTGCGGGATGAAACTGTCTGCGAGAACTCCGGGCGCGGCATTGACGTTGTTCACCGTGCACGTCGTGATGCCAACCGACGCCAGCAGTCGCGAGTACTGCCCGGCGCGAGTCAAATCCTCGCGAACTTTACCACCTTCAAAAAAGATCGACCGTCCGCCGTAGCCACGCTCCACGCTCCCGTCGAGGTTGTCCCACTGATCGATCCAGCGGATCCCGGCCGCGGGTTGTTGTAGCTCATTGATGCGGGCAAGGTTGTTTCCCTCTGCCACTTTCCGCAACAGCCCAAAAACGCCATAGAGAACGCCGCGCTCATCGTTGCTGGTAATGAGGAGACATTCGGATCCGTGGGCTTTTGTGTGTGTGATCCAGTACCCGTCGCTGGCCATGCCTCCAGGCGGGCTCAGCGCTGGAATCAGACTCTTCGCCTGACTCACGGTGGCCAGGATGAACGAACTCCCACTGACTTCGCTGTTCGCACTCACCGTCCGGCCCGTCATCTTCTCGATACCGGACGTCAGTTCCTGTGCCGCGTTCTGGAGGACGGGCGAATCCCCCAAAACCACAATCTTTGACGGAAGCTGCTCGTATTGCTTTGCTGATTTAGGATCGAGCGCTGTATAGCGCAGCCACGCATCGGTGTCGGTCGCGGCCGATGCAGTTTGCGTAAAGCTCGCCACGCAAACGAGCGCGGCAAATAAGATCCCGAGACTAAACTTGAGTTTTGTGGACATCAATCGAGCAAGGCGCAGGCGACGATAGTACTTCCGCGGATATTCCAACGCTTTTCGACCTGTTCTAGTAGTCGCGACTCTAAATCATCAGGATCCGGCACCATTTCGCAGGCCGCGATGTCTTCTTCACTCGCGCCATGAAAACACAATTCGCACACGCCCAAGCCGCCTTCCGAGCGAACCGGAGGACCGAACACACGGCACGTCATCGGGCGGGATTCGTACAACTCGCACAGACCCGTCGACGGATCAAGCGCCGGACAGGACTCTTCGTTTGCGAACTCTTCGAACTTCTCCGCAGATGCGTCATCCTCGTTGAGGATGCCGGACTTTCGATTTCCCGGGAATTCATCGCGCAAACGCGCCCACGACTCACGAGCGCGCCGGACCACAGCCGCTGCCCGCTCGGGATCCCGCTTCTTCAGTTTCGTCAACCCATTCCGCAGACGCAAAGCATCGAGCTGATTGATGGCAAATATCCCAATGCAGCACTGCGTGCATCCCGGGCGGCACGCGAGCCACTCGCCGCTGCGGCGCGCCGCGTCCGCCAATGCCGCATCCACAATTTGTATCAGCTTCTGATCTCCGGAGGATGGAAAACGCACCGCCACTCACTGAGCATACCTCATTCGCGAATGATGTTCGGATGCCTGTCAAGACAATCTAAGCCGGAGCAACGAGCCCAACTGCTTATTGTTCACCGCTCATGGCTCACTGCTTGATCTCTCAACGAAGCTGCCGATTGTAACAATGGATTTTTTGCATTGGACGCAGCGCCTCTCTCCTCTTAAATTGTTTCTGCCTCTTCTGCAGAGTCGCAGCAGGCTGAAATTCTCTGTTTGATCTCACCCCTTGATGGGTCCCAGATGTTCTTGGACCGCGCCGTCGCGACCAATTAGGTACTGCAGGAGCCGATCGCTCGACGGATGCAGAGCCATCATTTCCAAGCGAGGCGGACATGTCACGGAGAAGAGAAACCGCACCTAATCTAAGAGCCGTCGCAGAAAGAGTCGGACTTGCCCCCTGTTCCGTCTCTTCGGTATTGAATAATGCACCCGCTGCCCAGGCGATCCCACAATCCACGAAAGAAAGAATCTTCAAGGCGGCGGCCGAACTGAATTACCGGCCTAACTTCTGGGCACGGTCCCTGCGTACGAAACGCACGCGCATGGTCGCCGCGATCAGTCGCGATTTCGGCTGCCCAGCCGCGGCAAGGGTTATTGCCGCAGCTCAGGAAGGGTTGCAACGTCGAGGATATCTGCTCGTGCTTGTCCGCCCTGATTCGGCGGATGTGACCTCTCTCCATATCCAGTTTCAGCAGCGAGGAATTGAAGGAGTAATCGCGGTTCGGGCAGCATTGCCGCAACAATTGGATTTGCCGGTGGTCGCCGTCGAACTCACCGGCCTCGCACCCGCAGACTTCGCGGAAGAGAGCGTGCAGTTATGGCTCTCTGAGCTAGGGGCCTCTGCAGCAGAAACCGTCATGCGCAATATCGAAACTGGAGCATCGCCCCATCTTCTGCCCGTCGAGCCGAAGATCCGTTCATCGTGTGTAGGAATAACGAACTCGGGGACGGAGGGCTACACCGCCGAGCACAATAGCGCGTAGTTTTGGGTGGCGCTCAGCTCAAGCAAAGTTTTGCGTGAAAGGATTTTCCCGCAGCTCTATGCGACCGATGCTCCGGCGCTGAACCTGTTTTCGCCGCTCTCTCCAGCGTCCAGGCGAATTTCGCATACCTCGCCAATCAAGCTGGCAGCCCAGCGGTACACGTTGTTGTCGCGCACGGCCTTCCGCATCCGTTGCATGCGCAGTTCCTTTTCCTCCGGACTCATCTCCAGTGCGGCGCGGATCGCTTCCGCCGTTTGATCAATGTCGTAGGGATTCACCTGAAGGGCATCGCGCAACTCGCGGGCAGCACCGGTGAAACAACTTAGAATGAGCACGCCACGCTCGTCTTGCCTCGTAGCAACGAATTCCTTGGCCACCAGATTCATTCCGTCGTGCAGAGAGGTCACCAGGCACAAGTCCGCCGCACGGTAGTAGGGCTCGATTTCCTGATGGCTGTGTTGCCGCTCCAGCAGAATGATCGGCTTCCATTGATCCGCGCGGAAACGCCAGTTTATCCGCTCAACTTCAGCCTCGATCTCAGCCTGCAAATCGTGATAGCGCTTGATATGCGTCCGACTGGGCGCCCCGATCTGAACGAAAGTAAACACTCCCTGATAGCGCGGATATTTTTCCAGAAATCTCTCGATTGCCAGAAACCGTTCCAATATCCCTTTGGTATAGTCCAGGCGATCCACCCCGAGTCCCAGGACGGCTGCTTCCGCCCCGAGGCTCTTGAATAGCGAAGCCCGCACCTCATAGGCGGATTGGCGCGGAGTCTTGGGCTGGACATCGGCCAAATCGACGCTGATCGGGAATGGATGCACGCGCGTTCGATGCTCTAGACGCTGCACGGTCGAGTGATCCCAATCGATCCGCGATTCCACGACGCGGTCGATGGTCTGCAGAAAATTCGTACAGTGCGCCTGAATGTGGAAGCCAACCAGATCGGCACCCAAGAGTCCATCTACGAGTTCGCGCTGCCATGGGCAAATCCCAAACGCCTCGGGATTCGGCCACGGAATGTGCCAGAAAATTGCCACACGCGCATCCGGACGCTTTTGCTTGATCAACCGCGGCAGCAGCGCGAAGTGATAGTCCTGCACCAGCACCACGGGATTGGCGATACCCTCCATCTCCTCCAGGAGCCCCTTCGCGAACTTCCGATTCACGTCTTGGTAGTGCTTCCAGTCTTCCGCCCGGAAGATCGGACGTGTGTGTGCAATATGGCACAACGGCCACAGACCCTCGTTCGCGAACCCGTAGTAGTACCCTTCTTCCTCTTCTTTCGAGAGCCAAACGCGCCGCAAAGTGTAATGCGGGTCGTCTGGAGGCACCATCAATCGCCCACCGGAATCCACGGTTTCAGAGTCCGCATCACCCGAGCCATGTGCCACCCAAGTTCCGCCGCAAGCCCGCAGCACAGGTTCGATGGCGGTCACAAGTCCACTCGCAGGCACGTTGACTTCGATCGACTTTCCGCGACGAACGTGCGTATAGGGCTCACGATTGGATACGACGAACAGTCGGCCCTCTTCCAGGCGTGCGCGGACATGCACCGCCAGCCTCTCCGGCGTCCAGATCGACTCGCCCGTCTCCCGCAGTCGGGCTTCTAACTCCGCCGCGGAGCGGGCAGTATTAAGACTCTCTGCGAGCGTGGCCACCTCACGCGCCAGGGGACGAAACAGATCCAGATCGAGCGGCTTGATCCGCGCCGACATCGCCCGCCCAGTCCGCAGAGCTTTAATCCAGTGCGCCGTTCGAGCGATGGGCCCGGCAATACTCCAGCGCACGATTAATAATGTGATCAGAACGATCAGAACCACGTGCGCCAGCGCACTCAGGAAGGTTTCCCTCCAAATCCGCAGTGCCTCGCCATGGATGTAACCTGTGTCGTGAACAATGGCGAGACTTCCAATCAGCGTGTCGTCACTGTGCAAAGGCAGCGCATAAATATGGATGGAGGCAATTCCCATGCGCAGAAATGCCTTGGTGTCGTGGTTGTCTTTCAGGGACTGCAACACTATGGGCGGGGCACTTTCCATTAGCGGCTGCAACGTGGTCGTGACCGCAATCGGGTGCCCTTGCGTGTCGTAGACTGCCAGACCAGCGAGGTGTTCGCGGTTGGCAAATTGCTGGACGGTTCGCTGCAGAGTGCGTTGTGCGTCCCGCTCAAGATCGTGCTCGACGTTGCTGGCGAGACTCTCTCCCAGCACCTCGGCGCGCCGGTCCAGATCCCTTCGCATCTGCCGTCGGGTCACTACTACCTGGTACGCAGAAGTACACAGTGACACGAGGGTAATGCCAACAATGAGGGAAATGATCAGCCGGGCGCTGAGTAGTCTCATCTACAGAACCTCATACCGGAACCACAGAGATCTACCACGCCGGGACAGGCGAAGTTGCGGGCGCTAGCGGCTTCCAACTTTCTCGTTCTTGTACTTCACGGCCGGGCGAGAAAGGTCCACCGCTACGACGCGTGGCAATCAAAGGCCACACCCCCGAAGGAATGCAGACCTCCACGTTCACCGAACACACACCGGCTTTATTCAGAGGACGGAAACGGGAGAAAGGTTGCAACGATCATGCCAAACCGTAAGCTGTTGCATTTCTTGAGAGTAGCCCGTCGCAATGCTGTCCGAGGGATGTAATTCTTTCGTACAAGGGTCCCTCGGAAGCGGCTCTGAGAAAACAATCAACTCCACATGATCGTGCTCACCGAACCCGCCGCCACAGGAAATTCTACAACTTTCGCGCCCTGCTTCAGTGTGATCGTCCTCATGTCTCCGGAGTTTGAGAGGACCAGCACTTTCTTGCCGTCCGGATTCTCGAACGCGACATGCTCAACACCTTTCACGTCGCCCGTGGATTCGAACCGCTTGGCTCCGCGGCGTACATTCCGCGAGAAGTGTGCAAAGGCCCAATACTGGCCACTCTTGGTGATCTCTTTCGTCTGCGAATGAATCGTGACCATCCCCCCGCAGGGAAAGGGTCCGATGTTCGGTCGTCCTTTCTCATCTAGCGCGAGATTCCATCCCGTCACCGACCGGCACCAGTTGCGGATGGCCTGTGTAAAGGTCTGTCCCCAGTTCGCCCAGTCCGTGGCGAAGTCGGGAGCGGTGTAATCTGGACCGCCTTCCGTCCAATACAGACTCACGTCGGGATATGCGGCGTGAAACTTGCTCATCTGATCCGGTGTGCCCACGTATCCATGGAAAGCGACGTTGCTGCAATATTTGCGCACATCGGGATCAGCCAGCTCTGCAACTGCACGGCCCCACAGGTTGTAGTTGTGATCGAGAATCCAGATCTTGGTCGATAGGCCGTTCTTCTCTAGCGCCGGGCCCAGATGATTCTTCACGAATCCCATTTCGTATTCCTGCCCCCACAAACATGCCGGCATGCGGCCATCCTGGTCGGTGTCGACTTCGTTCTGCACCGTCACGGCCTGGATCGGCACTCCCTCTGCGGCGTACGCCTGCAGGAACTTTACAAAATACAGTGCATACGGCGCGAAGGAATGCTGCCGCATCGACCCGCCCAGCATCGATCCACCCGCCTTCATCCATCCCGGAGGGCTCCACGGCGACGAGAACAAGAACAGATCGGGATTCTGCTTCCTCGCCTCGCGCAGTATCGGCAACACATATGGCTGATCATGCGCGATCGAGAACCGCTTCATTTCCGGATCGGGCTCGCCTTCGTCATAACTGAAGACTTCCGTGGAATAGTCACTCGCGCCGATGCAGGTGCGGCAAACACTCAATCCCATCTCCGACGGGTGAAACAGTTCGTGGAACAATTGCTCACGAGCGGAGGTATCAAGCCGGTTGAACGTATAGCAGGCCGCATCGGTGAAAGCCGCGCCGAACCCGAGCATCTCCTGAAATTTCTTCGCGGGGTTCAACTCGATCACATTCGCGCCGGCCGCCCCGCTCTTCCACGCCAGCGATGGTTGGGCCTCGTAGCGTTTGCTTCCGCCGGTCATTCGCACCGTGATCTCGCCCGCCTGTGGCTCTGGCGCAGCCGAACTGGGAAAAGCCGCTGCCACTTCAACCGCCGATGCTGCCACCACTCCGCACGCTGACAACTTCAAGAAGTCTCTTCTGGTCTTTTCGCTCGACACTGGGTTCTCCTGGCAAGAAATGGAACCTGTGAGTATAGTGCGAACGAACATCAAATTCA
>DATFQQ010000089.1:0-21678 GCA_035264195.1 Candidatus Sulfotelmatobacter sp.
TAGCGTGAATCGATTCGTAGAGCTGGTTTCGACTACTCCGGCGAAACTGTTCGGACTCTATCCGCGCAAAGGGACGATTGCCGTGGGAAGCGATGCCGATCTGGTGATCTTCGACCCGAAGCGTAAGCACACGATCAGTGCAAAAACACACCACATGCGCGTGGATTATTCGATGTTCGAGGGAATCCAGGTTACGGGAATGCCGGATGTCGTCCTGTCACGCGGCAAAGTCGTCGTTGAGAAAGAGAAATTTCTCGGACGCGCTGGACAAGGAGAATTCCTGCGGCGTTCAACTTACGCTCAGGTGAATGGATAGGGAGTCGCGGGCAAGAGTGCCCGCGCCACACAATCTAGTTCGATCCTGCAGGCTGCGTGTCGAGCGCCGAGGTCTTGCGAGGGGCAGAAAAGCGCGTCGGCTGCAGACGATATCCGTTGCGAGTCCGCACCTTGTACTTGCCATACTTTTCGCCAGCGAGCTTGACAGTGATCGAGCGCCAGCCGGTGTTCGGATTCGCCTTCGGGTAGTAGCTCAGGTTGTACAGATGTGCGAGGTCGTCGCGGATGGAGGCAAAGGCGCGGCGCTCGTCTTTCCAACTCTTGGCAAAATATGCTTTGCCACCGGTCTGTGCAGTCATGCGCTCGAAAACCGCAGTGGATATCGGCTCCAGCTTGGCTTCTTGCGTGCTGATCATGTAGACAGAAACGCCTGCTGACTGGGCCATTTCGGCTACGTCCTCGGGTGGAACCACGCTGGAACTATCCGGCCCATTGGAAAACACGACCACAAATCGTCTGCCAGTAGTTTGTGCTGCGTCCTTCACCGTGAGCAACAGAGCGTTATAGAGAGCGGCAGAGTCTCCAGCGACAGTCGAGCGGACGCCGCGCAAGACTTGTCCGCGGTCGGCGGTCAGACTCGTGGCGCGCAACAGGTCGCGACTGTAGGAATAGAAAGCAATCTTGTCAGCGCTTCCCAGGGAACGCACAAATTCCGCGATCGCGTCCTGAGCAAACACGAAGTCGCGATACATGTAGTTGCTGGTATCAAAGAGAACAAAAATCTCCGAGCCGGCTATCATCGAATTTAGCGTCCCATCACTTCCGCCCTCGCTCGGCTGAGCAACCGGTACCTCCGCCCCGCCGACACTCCGAGCGGGTGCGCTGCCTTCGGCAAACGTCGCCATTTTCTCAGCGATACCGTCTTCACTAATCACAAAATCTTCAGGGTGAAGGCCGGTAATGTAGTTGCCGTTCTTGTCGGTGACAGCAACATTAAGTTGGACCATGCTGACCACGACCCGGAAGTCAGAACTGTCTTGGCCATTCATCGTTCCACTGCGGCCGGAACCCAAGGTTAGAACCACACAAAGGAAAAGAAGGAAATTGCGCCTCATGATTGCTACGCTCCTGTTCGGCGAAAACATCCTGACTCCGCCGTTATCTTCCACCCGTTTCAAACAGTCCTCGCCGGCTACTGGGCCGGTCTCTCAGTAAGTAAGGCCATTTTGTTTTGTCGAAATTCATCGCCAGCCTCGCGCATCGCTCGAAGGATTGCCGGCCAGTCTTCAAAATCAGTGGCGAAAATCTTTTCCACCATTCGCTCGGTCAGCTCAGGAACCAACACATTCAGTTCGGCCGGCGACCGCCCAGTTTCATCCGCAAGACGAGCCCAATAGAGGTTCGAAGAATCCCAGGATTCACCCAAGAGGCGGCTGGCATAGCCTGAGAATGCCGGCAAAGGCGGCACGTTGAGCAATTCGCGCGCATAGGTCTGGCCCAAGGTCGGATGCGGGACTCCGAAGTCTTGCGACAATCGTTTCCAACTTACTTCTTCGGGATGGTGCTCTCGCAATCTTGCCAGTTCCTGACCGGCGTCTCCCGACGATGCCTCCTCATTCGGATATCTACGTTCGAATTCCGCAGCCAAATAGAAGGTATCGGCTGGCATCATTTTTGAAATGATGTCCGAGACCTGTCCCGCACGCATCGCTTCTTCCACTTCTCCGGACCGCCGCGGCAGAACGCGATCCGAGAGAATTGCCATCACCTTGTTCCGCAGCCCCTCATCATTTGCTGATGCAGTAAGCAACTCCTCACCCGCTTTCTGGTAGAGAGTGACTGCGTGCATTTCAGTTGAGCTTACATTCCACCAGCGGGGAAGAACCGCGCTGGTCAAGAGACTTGGAACCAACTCTTTCCAGATGAGAGCCTGTGTATTCTTGGGGGCGATGAAATCCTGTTCGAGGTCCGCGAGAACGTAAGGCAGATCGGCCAATGAACCGACCAGGTGAGCGCCGCCGCCGGCAGGATAGCCCACACCAAACAGCTGCGGGGCCTGCCAAAGTGACTTGATGCCCTCCACCGTCTCACCCGCGAAATCATGAGAGCGAACGAACAATGGATTGTTGTGCAATGCCTGTGCACCCGGGGGCTCGTAGTAGGCATAATTCAACGCGACCAGAGTGTCTCGAAGAAATGAGGTAAGTTGCCCGCGTGCATCCTCGATCTGAGACCGCGAAGCTTTTGGAGATTTGAGGATGGCTCCTACGTTGCTGCGCATCTGCAGATCGGTGTGATGGTTGTTGTAGATTCTGGCCGCCCACTCCTCTCTTTCGCCCTTCGTGAACATTGGTTGGGGCATCTCGAATTCGTGAAGTTCGCCAGCCACATTGAAGAGGTAATCGGGCGGAGTCGTGCCGCTTTCCTTGCTCTTCAGTGCGTCGCCAAGCACGGTCAAGGTGTCGAGGGAGACGATTCGCTGTCCGTTCAGGACCGACCGGATTCGATCGGCCATCTCGCGGTGGATTCGCTTTCCCTCAATAGTCGTTTGGCGCGGGCCGGCCAGCAACTCAATCAGGTCATCTTGCGAAATGGCAGTCTTACCAATTGAGGCACGAGACAGTTGAGACAAAGAGTTTCTCGCGGCGTCGTACAGTTCACTCGCCGCGCGGATATGCGCGAACGGCTTGACGGCGTTCTGCCACGAGTCGTCAAGATCCGCACTCGCTATTTGGCCCTGCCTGGCAAGAATCTGCCAGAGGCCAATATTCGCTTGCATGATGCCGAGCGCATTCGCCCGCACGGCATTCGGGACCTTTGCCAGTTCTTCTGCCGTTTCCAGAAAAAGTGAGATGGAGGCATCGCTGAGCTCTGGAAATTCGGAGAAGACGCGATATTGGTCGCTATAGTCTGCGAATTTCTGGATCATCAGACGCGCGGTTTCAGGAGATAAACGATGTGCAGGAGACCGCTTACTGTCCAGATCGACCAGCGTAATGTAAGCCTGCAAGGTGCCAGTATCGGTTTCCTTGCGAGCTCGGGCGAACATTGCCTCCAGAAGCTCTTCAGGAGTCTTCGCGGGATAATTCTTCTCTCGCTCGCGTACTGCCCGGGAACTATCCTTCTTTAAGAATTCTTTCCATACATCGAGGCTGCCCGGAACCGAGGGCTGTGCATTTTGATCCCAGTGGGTCTGACTAACGAGGAGCAGCAGCCATGGCGATGGCCTGAATACGCCCCTGGCTGCGTTTGAAGACCGATCTGGGGGTCGTAATGCATCGTAAAAACGATGTAAGCGCTTGGGTTCTGTGAACTCGGTCTGTTGCTTGCTGTTCACGATCGAGAGCACATCGAAGTACGCGACCAACCAGCCCTTGTCTTTTAACAGCAATCTGGGAATGAATTCAGCTGGAGCAGCGGGGCTTGCCCCGGCCAGATCCTCCCACGCCCGCTCCGCCGAAGATCCGCCCGGCACCAGGACATGACCATTCCGAATGCAGAGGTGGGTCCCGTAGAAATCGAGCAAAGGCGCATAGGCGAGCAGCTTCCGAATTCCGACATTTTGTCGCAGATAGATCGCGGTTTGCGGGTCCATCTTGGATACGGCCCAATACAGCCTGGACATGGACCGATCTTCCAAAATCGTATCTAACAGGTCCCTGCTTCTCTCGATGTGATTCTTCGAACTCGCAGTAGTCCAATCATTCTCGGCGAACAGCACTGGGACTCGCGTCGATGGGTACGGATATTCGAAGGGTTTGCCCCCGGAAAGGGTCTGTTCCAAATCAGTGAGCGGGAACCCTGAATCGACGGTGAGAAAGGCCCGTTCCGCATCGGCTGTCAGCAGTGAAGTACCTTGCTCTCCGCATTGACCGAGAGTTCGGTAGCCGAGGATACGAAGAAGCGGCTTTGCCTCCTCGCAGTTGGAGACGCGAATGACCCCATCGCCTCCCGCAAGTTCCGATAGCTCTCTCGCCTGGACAACATATCTCTTCAGGAGAACGAGAAATTCGGTCGGCCTATCACTTCCTTGAAAGCCCAGCGCAGATACATTCCAACTTAACGAAGGAAGAACCTCGGCAACCGGAATTTGCTGGCTGATACCGGCCATCCGCAAAAACGAACGGAGCGGACCGGGGATCGGGAAGTCCTGAGGAGAACTCGCTCGGTCCTCGGACGGCGAGACCGTGCTAGCCGCAGGCAACGGTTGAACGTCCAGCGGCCCCGTGGCGGACAAGCTGGCACAGGCGAAAAGGCCAACGACGAGTATGGGCAGAAAGAAACGGCGCTTCATGGCTGGTTTCCTTGCGGGTCACCGAGACACCATCCGTTTCCTAAATCACGACAACTGCGGAACAGGGGGAGCGATGATAGCCTCGCGAATAGACACATTCCCTTCGGGAACATGGCTTCGAGACCCCAGACCCGAAAATTTTGATGTCGGCCAACATATCCCATTCCACCCGATTCGCCAAGGGACTTTTTGTCAAAATTTCGACAACTTGCGGACAGATGGCAGGATATGGAGGAGGACCTTGTGGAGCGGATTTTAGACGACCATCCGTTCTGCGGAGTTGCCTGGGTTCGGATATCACTTAAAACGATCAGGAACTGGGAGAGTCCGGGAGACGCGAACCTCTTTCCGCTGGGGCATTAGAATTTATGAAGCCTGCGGTTCCGGTCTCCGAACCTTACAGGTCTGGGATAGGCAAAATCAGCGGTCAGCCATGCTATCGACAAAGAAAAAGACTACATGGAATGGCCAGGCAGCTCGGATAAGAGCCGCTAACACAATGAGATTCGTAGCGTGTGGACTATTGGGAGCGTTCGTGGTTTTCGTGGTCGTCTCCGTCGTGGAAGGAGGTCAAGTATCGCAGCAGGTTTCGCGTGAGACCTCGGTTTCAAATTCCGTGGCATCTCCCCAGCAAGCAGGCGATTCCGTCGGCTTTCTAGTCAAGTTCCGAGATGTGGGACTTCAAGCAGGCCTGACAAACGTTCCGCACTCTTCGTCTGAAAGGCGCTACATCGTAGAAACGATGGGCGGAGGCGGGATTGCGCTATTCGATTGCGACAACGATGGAAAACTCGACATCGCCGTCGTCAACGACTCGACCACCGAGCGATATCTGGCGGGCGGCGACCCCATGATTACCCTCTATCGCCAAGATGGCGGGCAGGGCGGTCTGCATTTCAGCGACGTTACTGGCACAGCCGGACTCACGACGCGAGGATGGGGGATGGGAATCGCGGTTGGCGACTTTAATAACGATGGTTTGGCCGATCTTTACGTAACTGGATTCGGGCACAACGTGCTGTACAAGAATCTTGGTGGCTGCCGCTTTGAAGATGTCACCGAGAAAGCGGGTGTGAAAGTGGGAGGGTTTAGCACCGGTGCCGCCTGGGCCGATTACGATCGGGACGGGAAACCCGATCTATTCGTGGCGCGGTATGTACAGGCGGACTTGGCCCATCTGCCGCCTCCTGATCCTCGGGCCACGGGTTATCGATCCGTGATTCTGCAAATGCCAGACGAGATGCAAGGCGAAACCGACTTCCTTTTCCGGAACCGGGGAGATGGAACGTTTGAAGATGTCTCCCAAAAAGCGGGAGTCGGCGATCCGCGGAAACTTCACGGTATGGGAGTGGTTTGGGGAGACTATGACAACGATGGTTGGCCCGACCTCTTCGTCACGAATGATGCGGGTCCCAACTACCTGTATCACAACAAGGGCAACGGCACGTTTGAAGAAGACGGGATTCTCTCCGGAACTGCCTTGGGACCACACGGGGAACGATTCGGCAACATGGCCGGTGATTTCGGTGACTTCGACCACGATGGCAAGCTCGATCTTCTGACCTCGCGCTACAGCAGGCAGCCGCTTAGCTTATATCGGAACGAGGGCGTTGATTTCCGAGACGTTGCCAGTGCCGCCAAGTTAGCGCAACCGACGACTCCGCCTGTGAAGTGGGGCGTCGGTTTCGGAGATTTCGACAATGATGGATGGCCTGACGTTGTCGTCGCGAACGGCAACTTCTCTTCTTTAATGGATAAATTAGAAAACGAGATCAAATTCCGCGAGCCCATCCAACTTTTCCGGAACGTTCAGGGGAAGACTTTCGAGGAGATTGCCGATTCTGCCGGCCTTAACACCGGACCATTGCAGTCGCGCAGGGGCACAGCATTTGGGGACCTTAACGACGACGGCAACCTCGATATGGTGGTCTTTAATGTGAATGCGCCACCGTCTCTCTTCATTAATGAGACCCAGAATTCGAACCACAGAGTTCTCTTTCGGCTGGTAGGAACCAAGAGCAATCGCCTCTCGATTGGCGCCCGCGTCATTGTCTCAACCGGCTCGATGACGCAAATGGACGAAGTGCGTGGAGGCGGAAGCTACAATTCGACGAACGACTCACGCCTGCATTTCGGGCTTGGTCCAGACGCAATGATGGGAAAGGTGGAAGTGCGTTGGCCGAGCGGGACGACCCAGAACTTCAAAAATGTATCTGCCGATGCTCTCTACGAGGTAACGGAAGGTCAAGGTATCCGGAAGATCGCGTCGTTTCCACAGATATCCAAATGACAACGCGTCGGAATATGCTCAATTCTCGTTGGGTACCCTGCGCTAAACTCCTGCACTCTGCTCGATAGCATCGGATGCCCCAACTCTATCCGCAGTCTGGTACGGAATGACCTGACATCCGCAAGAATTACGAATGACAAGTTCCGTCGGCAGGACTATTCGAGCCGGCTCATGCGTCCGGGCATTCGCTCCCATCATCTCGAAGAGTAGACGCGTCCCACTCCGTCCAAGTTCGTCAGCGGGCTGACGGATCGCAGTTAGCGGTACAGAGAGCAGGGAAGCGAACTCGAAATCGTCGAACCCAACTACCGCAACCTGACGTGGCACACTGATTCCTCGTTGCCGAAGGACCTGCAGTACGCACAGCGAGGTAACGTTATTCAAGGCGAAGATCGCAATGGGGAGTTCTGATGACTGGATCTGGGGTATCAGGTTCGGAGCAATCTGGTCGGCTTCATCCACAATGACGAACTTTGGCCTGAGGCCGGCTTGTCGGAGAACGGCCTCATAACCGGCTATTCGTTGGCTAATGGAGTTATATTTCTTGTCGTAGCCCACACACCATATGTTGTTATGGCCATGCTCAAGAAGATGGGCCACGGCCTTTTCGGCTCCGCCACGGTTATCGACCACCACTTGCCCCGCATCGACACCGGCGTAGGTGCGGTCGATCATTACAACCGGAGTGCCATTTGCCGAAAACGATTTCAATCCTGGAATGCAAGCTTCACTTGAGGGGAAGATCAAAATCCCGGCGATGCTTCGCGCCTTGAGCATCGCCAGTTCGGCTACTTCCATGTTGGCATCCCGCTCGGAAGCGAGAAGGACGGTCGTATAGCCTCGCTTGGCCGCGAATTGCTGTACAGAGTGCGCACAGACCGAGAAGAAGGTGTCGGACAAGTCCGGGAGGATCAGCCCGATCGTCCTCGAGATCCGCCCTTTTAGCATTCTTGCCGCTTCGTTGGGCTGGTAGCCGAGTTTCTTGATCGCGGACCGAACTCGTGCGGCTGTTTCGGCACTCACAAGATTGCCACCGTTTATGACACGCGAAACAGTCATGACGCCGACGCCACAATGCTTGGCCACATCGGCAATGGTGATACCCGAACGTTTTCTAGACATGAATGTCTTCAGTTAGCTAGTTTCTAGGGCAATACGCGGCTTTGTCTACTTTTGTTCTTGACAAGGCTAGTACAGAAGCACTATAACACCGGGTGTTGGTAACGTTACCATTTAATTTGAGATGAAATGTGACAGAGTGGAGGGCGGAAGCGGTTCGATTGTCCCAGCACCAGAATGTCACTAACGGCGTGTATCGGAAGACGCTCCTCCGCTTCGGACATGTTTTTCGGAGGATCGGACTCGCGTGGCGCCGACGTCGTCCGTGTCCCGGAGTTGGTGTCTCGTCCGTTTCGTTCGGTGAGCTTTTCCCGATTCATCCGAAGCATTGCAAATGTATCTTTCGGTCGTGGGGCGACAGGCAGGAGCGAAGAGGCTCCAGTCGAAAGTTTCACAGACGGCGAAAACGTTTTCGCTGCAAAGAAAAATCGTTTTTTTGGCTTGACAGCGTTCATGGGCCAACGTTAAAAAGCGACAGTAGGAAATAGTGCTTTTTTACTATTGCCAATTTTGTGCAGTTTTCAATCCAAAAGACGGGCTGGTTCCCGCGAAGTGACAGCCCCGCAATCCCTCGAGTCTGAAACAGGCTCAACGTGGAGGCGTTCCATGAATTCCCGCGCTAATTGGGTCAAAACTTTCCTGACGGTCTCCGCTCTAGTGGCGTCGGCCGTATTGTGCGTCGTGCGTCCACAAGTCGTAACCGCACAGTCGATCTTTGCTAACCTTTCGGGTACTGTTACCGATACCACCGGCGCGGTCGTGTCCGGCGCTAAAGTGACGGTTCAAAACAGCGGCACTAAGGTTATCAGGCAGCTGATCACAAACAGTGCCGGGTACTTTTCTGCCACCCAGTTGCCCACCGGCACGTACAACATTACTGCCGAGGGCAAGGGCTTCGTTAAATATCAGGCGACTGGAATCGTCTTGAACAGTTCTGATGACAAAACAGTGAACATCAGTCTGAAGGTGGGAGCTGAATCCGAAACTGTCGAGGTCAGCGCTGCGGCTGGCGAGGTTGCGATTACTGACAGCGGCGAGAAGTCCGACCTGATCACGGCCAAAGATTTGAATGAGCTCTCACTGGTTGGCCGTAATGCGACGGAGTATTTGAAGATTCTCCCGGGAGCGGCTTTAAGCGCCAACGGCGGAGTCAACAAGTTGGCGTACAGCGGCGAAGTGGTTGGCATCAACGGTTTCGCTGTAGGCAATAGCGCTGGCGGGTTGGCCGGGGTGAGTGTGAACGGCCAAAGTGGACAGGGTATCGCGATTACCCAGGATGGACAGAATGTCTTTGATCCCGGCGCTGCCGGTAATGCCACACCGGTCAATCCCAACCCTGACATGATTTCGGAAGTTAAGGTACTGACCTCGAATTTCGCAGCCGAAAACATGAAGGGCCCCATCGTGGTGAATACTGTTACCCGCTCTGGTAGCAATGCCTTCCATGGCGATGCTCATTTTTACGCGCGTAACGGTGCCATGAATGCGGAAGATGCCTTTAACAAGGGAATCGAGTCAGATCCCAGCAATGGCTTCACGCCCGGGCAACTGAAAGGCCCAAGCGCTTACTACTATCCTGGGTTCGCCATCGGTGGGCCGGTTTTGATTCCGGGAACAAGTTTCAATAAAGCGCGAAAGAAGGTATTTTTCTTCGATTCGTTCGAGAGCTATCGCCAGAAGATTGATGGTGGCATCGACCGTGCCTTTGTTCCGACCGACGCGATGCTGAATGGCGACTTCAGCGCTCTGAATCAAAGTGCGTATGCGTCAGTCGGGCGCTTTGCCATGAACACCGTCCCGACGGCTCCGGCGGCAGGCTCTCGCTTTGGATTCGACGACAGGGCAGCAAATGGCTGTTCGATCTCGGGTGGCGTTCTCTCTTCCCAGTGCATCGACCCCAACGCCCTGCTCCTCATGAAGGATTACCTGCCGGCTCCCACCAGCGCTGTTCCCGACGCAAACGGTTACAACTACGTTGCCGTCGTCACCCAACAACAGAACTCTTGGCAGAACGTTGTCCGCGGCGACCTCAACATTACGGACAACACTAAACTGTATGTAAGCTGGAGCCGGCAGCGCGAAACTGCGAACATGCCCCTGGGCTTGTGGAATAACCCTGGGGACTGGGTTGTTCCTGCGCCCAGCGCGACCATTGGAGCAAACGGGTCCGATTTTGCGGCCGTCAACTTCGTCCACGTGTTTTCGCCTACATTGACCGCCGAGGGGCGCTTCGGGTATACCAAAATCAACTTCCCGAGCAGTCCCGCAAGCCCGAACAAGATACTGCGAAAGAATCTGAATTTCCCGCTTACGGGGGTCTTCGCCAACGCGGATACGCCAGCGATTCTCAGCTGGAATCAAAGCATTGCCAATCTTGGCGACGTCGGCCACGATTATCACCCGACCATGATTGCCCTAAAAGGGATTCCCAGTGCTGCGGGCGACGTCACCAAGGTCTGGAATACCCACACCATGAAGGCTGGCTTCTTCTACGAGCATACTTATAACAAGCAGGACAACTGGGGGCAGTTTATGGGAGTGCTCACCTATGACCCCTGGAACAACGTCACAGGAAACAATTATGCAGACATGCTTATGGGCATTGGCAACGACGGCTACTTCGAGCAGGCGCTGCCCCCACCGACCAACTTGGCCCAGAACGTTGCGGCTTTCTATGCCCAGGATCACTGGAGATTGACACGGCGCATCACCGTCGACTACGGAATGCGTTTTGAGCATTACGCCAAACCGTATGCGAATAATTCGTGGGGCATTGCAGTGTTCAACCCCGCCGCGTATAACGCCGGCACGCTAGATTCCGGCATTCAGTGGCACAGCATCGACAGCAACATCCCGCTCTCGGGCACGAGTAGCCGCCTGTTTTTCTTTTCGCCACGGGTGGGCGCGGCTATCGATGTATTCGGGACGGGGAGAACGGTCATCCGCGGCGGCTGGGGCAAGTACCGTGCATATGATTCCGTCCAAAGCAACTCCTACACAGGCCCGGCACAGACCGCGCAGGGTTCCGTCGGATGGTCGTGTGGATTTAATGTGCAGAACTGCGCCACTTGGGAGATGCTTGACACCCACGCCTCGGGAAATTGCACCGCAACGGCAGTAGGGACTGCTCCCGCGAACTGCGCGCCCCCTGTGGTCTTCGGGCAACAGGTGAACTTCACAAACTCCGGTTTCAGCACGATGGATCCGAAGAATGACGAGCAGCCGTTGATCACCAGTTACAGTTTGACCGTTGACCAGCAGCTGCCAAACAAATTCAGGCTTGAACTCTCCTACGTCGGCAACCATACCGACTTCCTGCAGGGGACGGTAAACATCAATCCCGTGCCTTTGGGGACTCTAAACGCCCCGGGATTCGTTTGTAAGCAGGGATCGGGGCCGTCAGATGGGTTCTGTCAGCAGGCCTATCGTCCGTTCTCGAATTATCAAAACATCACGCAAAGTGTTACTGCGGGAAAGGCGCAATATGATGCTTTGCAAACCAGTTTGACCCGCAGTGTTGGGTGGCTGACATTACAGGCGAACTACACTTGGGCTAAAGCCCTTGGAGACGGTGTTCAAGTCAACAATGGAGGACTGAGCGGTGCGTTGGCCGATTGGGGTGTGCGCGAATACTGGTCGGTGCTGCCGCTGGATCGGGCACATGTGTTCAGCGCCTCTTACGTTCTCAATCTGCCGAGGACTCACGCCGACAACTCGTTCCTACGCGGTGTAGCCAACGGCTGGCAGATCTCCGGAATCACGCAAGTTGAGAGTGGCTCACAGGTGACCGCCGCTAGCGGCGGGGCGGGCGGCAACGGCGGAGGCACCAGCCTGAATTTCGGCCTCACAGGCACTGCCGGATCGGTTGCGCTATTGGGTACGCCTGATGTCAACCTGTATACAAACATCACCTGCAATCCAACCCAAGGCTTGAAGAAGAACCAATTCATCAACCCGAATTGCTTCTCCTTACCAGGTCCGGGAGAAATCGGCAATGGACGTATTCCGTACATCGCCGGCCCAATGTTCTGGAACAGTGATTTGACGT
The DNA here is from genome assembly GCA_035264195.1 of Candidatus Sulfotelmatobacter sp. Lineage (GTDB taxonomy): Bacteria > Acidobacteriota > Terriglobia > Terriglobales > Acidobacteriaceae > Sulfotelmatobacter. The sequence continues at coordinate 12,028 of DATFQQ010000089.1, forward strand.
TACTAAAGAGCTTCCAGATCACGGAGCATCAGAACGTCGAATTCCGGATCGCTGCCTTCAACTTCCTGAACCATGACTTGCTATCGTTCAACAACGGTGATAACAACTTGAAAATGAGTTTCTCGAATGGTGTTTTGTCTAATGCCACAGACCCGAACCATCCGTGTCCGGGAATAAACTGCCAGGCATTCGGGTACGCCAACTATCATTACGGCCACCGGATTCTGGAAGTGGGCGCGAAGTACTCATTCTGAGAATCGCCAGCTGTAGGGGGTGGCCCCGCGAGAGCCACCCCCTGTATTCTTTTCTCATGGTTTTGAGGCGGCTTTCCCTCGTCCTTTTATTGGCGACATCAGGTTTGGCCTCTTCCCATCCTCAAGAAAGTTTCGAGCAGATTACCAAACAAGCAGATGCGGCACGATCCGCGGATCGTATCCGCGATGCCATAGACCTTTACACGCAAGGTGTCCGCTTGCGTCCGCAATGGACTGAGGGTTGGTGGTCCTTAGGGACGCTGCTTTACGACCAAGACCGATTCCCAGAAGCGAAGACAGCTTTCCAGCGGTTTGCCGCGAGTGCGCCCAAGCCCGGTGCCGCCTATTCCTTTCTCGGTCTCTGCGAATATGAAACTCATGACTACGACCGTGCACTTAGCCACTTCCGTGCGTGGGCTCGTGCCGGATGGCCCGGCAGTCCACAGTCGATTGATGTGTCGGTTTTTCACTTTGCCTTGCTGCTAACAAGGGATGGCAAATTCGTGCAGGCTCTTTATCTGCTGGCCACTGAGGCGGAGAAAATTGGTCCAGACCCAGCTTTAGCCGAAGCGATGGGCTTGGCTTCCCTGCGTATACGAGACCTCCCCGGGAACTACGCGCCGGAAAAGCGGGAAATGGTGTGGCTCGCCGGCGAAGCTGCTCTCTATTCCGCGCAATCGCCGCCGGGATTTGACCGCAGCGACGAATACGCCGATCGCCTTGCATTGCGCTATCCCAAAGAACCGGAAGTGCACTACCTTCGAGGGACGATCTTCACTGGTCAAAGGAAGACCCCAGATGCGGAGCGCGAGTACCGGCAAGAACTCCAGATCTCTCCCGAGCACGTTCCGGCCATGTTGGCGCTGGCAGGTATCGACTTGGACAAGAATGATGTGGCGGAAGCGGAGACTTTGGCCAGGAAGGCAGTCGATCTTGCGCCTAAGGACTCGGAAGCGCACCAAGTTTTCGGTCGCGTCCTAATGGCAGAAGGTCAAAATGCAGTCAGTGCTGGGGAACTCGAGATTGCAAAAGGATTAGCACCGGATAGCGCATTAGTACGGAGCCATCTGGCGATCGTCTATAGCCGGCTAGGGCGCATGCAGGAAGCGAAGGCTGAATCGGCTGCCTTTCTGCGGCTGAAAGGCAAAGAGGGTGTTCTTGCCCCTCCTCAGGAAAAGCTTAATGCCGGCACCTCGGAGAAGACGCGATGATTGGTGCGGCTGCAATTGCCATCTTCTTGATTGTCCTTCCAAGTCGCCCAATCGCTGCGATTGACCAAGCGGCAAGTTCGACACGTGTCAGCTTCGAACAACTATCGCGGGAAGCGGAGCGCGCGCGCGACGAGAACCGCAATGACGATGCCATTCGGTTGTATAAGAGCGCTCTCGTTAAGCGGCCGGATTGGGAACAGGGCGTGTGGTTCTTATCAACTCTGCTTTACGAGAAGGAGCAGTATGCCGATGCCAGAGATACCCTCCGACAATTCATGACGCTTCGTCCGGATGCCGGTCCGGGATGGGCCCTGCTCGGCATGAGCGAGTTTCAGACCAGAGAGTATTCGCGTGCGCTTGCCCATCTTCAGAGAGCGATGGCGGTCGGAATGGGAGATCGACAAGAACTCGCGCAGTCTGTCTTCTATTTTGCAGCCGTTCTGCTGACTCGGTTTGAGCACTACGATGACAGCATGGATATGCTGGTAAGGATGCTTTCGTCAGATCCCCAGAGTTCTCAGTTGACTGAGCCTGCCGGGCTTGCTGGACTGAGGCTCCCTTTCCTTCCGGCGGAGATTCCGGCGGACCGGCGTGATTTAGTCCACCTGGCCGGAGATGCCATCGTGGCTTCGCAAACTCAGCACTACGAAGATGCGGATACGAAATTCAAGCAGTTGGTCGCGTTCTATCCCCATGAGCCGGGCGTTCACTTTCTATATGGCGCGTACCTGATGCAACTGCATCCCGACGACGGGGTCCGCGAGATGAAGCTTGAGCTCCAGAACTCTCCCTCGCACGTGCTGGCCCGCGTCAGGCTGGCGGAGCAGTATCTGGCGCAGCAGCAGAATGATGAAGCATTGCAACTGGCTCAGGAGGCCGCAAAACTCGATCCGAAACGCGCTTCGCCGCATATGCTTGCGGGGGAAGCTCTACAGGCGAACGGCGACTTGGCTGGTGCGCTGAAGGAATTCGAGATTTCTCGCGACGATGATTCGCTGAACACAAGGATCCATTGGGATCTGATGCGCGCTTACAAAGCAGCTGGACGAGCAGATGATGCAAAACGCGAGAAAGCTGAGATCGAAAAACTGAGCCGCTCCGAATCCAACGGCGGTACCACACGGGACGATAAAACGAGTGAACCGAAGCGGTAGGGTGCCTCCGAAAAGCCTTTCATGGCTCGCTCTGATCTTCTTGGCTACGCCTGGAATGAGGCCGCAGGAGACTAAGGCTCCAATCCACTTTTCATTCCACCCGATCGCATTCTCATTGGACAGTAGCGAGACTCCCCAGAGACATGCGCCGGAGACGATGGCTGGCGGTGTAGCCGTATTCGATTTCGACCGCGACGGGAACCCCGATATTTTCTTCGCCAATGGGGCCAACATCGACACCTTGCAGAAGGACTCTCCTAAATACTGGAACCATTTGTTCCGAAACAATGGCGACGGAACGTTTGCCGACGTTACGGAGAAGGCGGGCCTGAAGGGAACCGAGTTCGATGTAGGGGTTGCCATCGGTGACTACGACAACGATGGCTACGACGACATCTTTGTAGGTGGCGTCTATCGAAACACGCTCTACCACAACAACGGGGACGGGACGTTCACCGATGTGACCGAGAAGGCAGGACTAGGCCTGCCTGACAAGCAGTTTGGCCCGTTGTGGTCGGTGGGGGGAGCATGGGTGGACGTCAACAATGACGGGCTGCTGGACCTCTTCGTCGTCAACTATCTGAGTTGGAACGATAAGAAAGAGCCTGACTGCAAGTTCAACGGCAAGCCGGAATACTGTCATCCCAAATTTTACAAAGAACTGCCTAGCCAACTGTTCCTCAACAAAGGGAATGGAAGGTTCGAAGACATTTCAGAGAAAGCGGGCATTCGCTCGCATCCGGGAAAAGGCATGGGCGTTGCGGTGGCGGACTACGATGGAGACGGGCTACCCGATATTTTTGTTGCTAACGACAAGCTCTTCAACTTTCTGTTTCACAACAAAGGTAACAACCGATTCGATGAGGTGGCCTTCGAGGCCGGAGTTGCTCTGCCGGAACATGGCAATCTAATCTCGGGGATGGGTACGGATTTTCGCGATCTCAACAATGACGGACTTCCTGATATCACCATTGCAGCCCTGCAGAACGAAACTTTTCCGGTTTATCAGAACACCGGGAAGGGTGGTTTCATGGAGATCACGGCGCGCAGTGGCATGACAACTCTGAGCAATCCCATGTCGGGGTACAGTGTGAATATTGCGGATTTCGATAATGACGGCTGGAAAGACGTGTTCGTCAGCCGTGGCGACGTGGCCTCACCGAACATGGCCAGCCGAATTCTTGTGGATCAGAACAACACTGTGTTTCGAAATCTGACGAACGGAAAGTGGGATGCACTCACTGCTGAGGCCGGATTCGCGCAGCAGCCACCTCGCAGGCACCGCGGAGCCGCAGTTGCAGACTTCAATCACGACGGCAAACTGGATATCGTGGTGACCGCCTTAAGCGCTCCAGCGGAAATCTGGATCAACGATAGTCCTGGTAATAGTCACTGGGTGGAAATCTCGCTCCAAGGGACGAAGAGCAACCGCGACGGCATTGGAGCGAAGATCAAGGTCAGCGCCGGTGGCAAGACTCAGTTCAATCACATGACAACAGCCTCCGGCTATGCCTCATCTAGCGCGGGGCCGGTGCATTTTGGATTAGCTAATGCGAAAGTGGTGGATGAGGTTGAAATTCGCTGGCCGTCGGGTACCGTGCAGACCCTTAAAAGCATTCCTGCTGATCAAGTTCTGCAAGTAAAAGAGCCCCAGTAATCCTGACGCTATTCCTGCGGCTGCGGGCCTTCGCGGCGCGCTTTGGCATTCAAAGCCAGCACGATCTTGCGTTCGTGCGCGCTTTCTTCCGGGAGATTCATGCGCGCGTACAGGCTGGCGAGTTGAACATGAGCTTCCAGAAAGTCAGGCCAGCGCTTTGCAACTGCTTCGAGTTGCTTACGGGCTTCTTCCAGATGTCCCGTGCTTGCGTTCAGCGCGCCCATCTGAAGCTGTGCCGGCGCAGATTCGGGGCGCAGTTGTAATGCGCGCGTTAGATAAGGCGCGGCGGCATCATTCTCGCCGTCATGGCGCAGCATACCGCCCAAGCGAAGGTTGGCGTCGAAGTCGTTCGGATCGGCATCGAGAGCGTGACGGAGCGCTGACTTTGCACCTTCGTTGTCGCCGCTGCCGATTAGAGCTCTCCCGTAGATAGTCCAGCCACCGGGTAGATTCGGATTGGCTTGAAGCGCACGGTTGAGCGTCTCAGCGGCCTTCTTGAAGTCTCCTGCCGCGAACTGCGCCGCTCCGATCAGCAGATTGGCCTCTGCAGAGTTTCCGTTCTTCAGGACCCGGTCTATGACGATCTCGCCTCTCTTCATTTGACCATTCTGAATCAGAGCGGTGCCGAGCGCATAATCTACCGCTAAGTCGTCAGGACTGCTTTGATAGACCGGATCAAGAAGCTGGATCGTCGCGCGGTACTTTCCCAACCTCAGATAGCAATCAGCGAGCAAATACAGTGTTTGTTTGTTCTCGGAGTGCTTCTTGCGAAGCAGTTCAAGCTCGGTTGCGGCTTTGGCGAAGTCGGCCTGCTTGTACGATGCCAAGGCAAGATCAAGGCGAACGGTGGGATTCTCGGGATCTTGCTTCAGAGCTTCGCGATACTGCGCGATAGCATCGGCGTATCTTCCCTCGTGAGCCAATGCCACACCCAGGTTGGTTCGGGCCTGCACCGAGTTCGGAGCCATACGCACGAGTTGCTCGTAGAGGTCGATGGCACGTTTTATGTCGCCGCTGTCGTACGCTTTCCCGGCATCGTTGTAAAGTGAATCTGCAGATTGACCTGACGTCGATACAGGGAGCGTTGCGACGATTCCGGCAAAGATGAGTAGAAGCGCAATTCGCAGCAGACGAGAGGAGTAGGCGCTGTTACGGCAAAGATTGTGATCCGGGCTCTTCGGTTGGTCTCTCACGGTAGCAGCCGGACCTTCAGGGGGTAACGCACCACCTTCGAGAAATTATAAAAGCAATGGGATATTCCACGCAAAGAACGGGCGGCGATAGCAGGAGGCCGTTGAGAGGTGCCGACTGTTCCGCCGAGCGATTAATCGGGACCTTTTTGATGCGACTCGGTCACTGGGGCTTCGTTTGGCGACTTGTGGTAGTTGAAATAAGAATCGTCTTCCTGCCCACGATGCGGGAATACGAACAACACCCTGGCATTTGATTTCATAGAAAAGTGCTTTGCCAGCCAGATGTCTGCCGAAACCGGTTCTTTTTCAAACTCGAATTCAGTGCCGGGTTCCACTCTGGCAAGGAACCCTTCAATGCTGACAGGGTGTACGACCCGGGCCTGGACCTTGACCCACTGAAACGAGTCGTGATCGATCCATAGTGTTCCTTCCATTCCCGTGAGCACTGCGCTGTCGCGATTGGGGGGGCGATAGCCGTTGCGCGGCGTTGCCTTGAGCACGTAGACGCGATGACCCATGAGGTCCTGCTCACCGAGCAAGCTGAAGTCAAACGCGACGGTCATCTGCTCAAGGAGCATATAGTCGCGCTTACGGTCGGCGTCGTACTTAGCGATTCTTGCAGACTTTTCAGCCGGTGATTCGTGCTGTCGCTTCTGAACCGCGTTCTCATACTTCCTCTGCTCTTCCTTCTGCTGGGCGGGACCTAAAGCGTGCCCATTTACCGCGGTGAGACGCTGGTACGGAGAGCCGAGCAGCATGGTGACTTCATAGGTTTTATCGCCATTCTTGTCGATATCTCGCTCGGAGTTGTCAAATTGAGGAGCGGCCACCCAATCACGGTCGTTGACGTCTGCGGACTTCTTGATAATGCTGGTGGCATCTTCTTGCGCGGAAAGACAGATCGACCACGACAGCAGAAGGGTCAGAAGAATCAATTTGTGCTCTACAACCTTCGAGGATTCGCTCAAGAGACCCATCGCCGGACACGTCGACCAGGGAGCCTCGATCTGCGACCTTGGTGGTGTCAGGTTTATAGTCACATGGCACCGGTTAGCGTTTGGTTCGACGCTACAACGGTCCCCTCCATTGCGCTACTGGGTGTTTTTCTAGCGTTAGTATGATGCGAGGGGCGAACAATGCGGTTGGCATCGAGCGAGGATGCTCCCGGATCGAGCAGCCAGACGGATCGGGCAATCAGCTTGAGTTCTCAGCGACTGTGTAACTGGACTGCGCCTGGAAACGCACAACATAACTACGGGAGAAGAGTCCCTTGAAGTGCCCAGCGGGGACACCATCACTACGCCACCGGAAACCATCCCGGACAGACGGCACCGCCACGCCAACGACCCTACATTAGCTCTTCAATGAAGGAACGGGCCGCGGGTGGCGATACCCGCATTTCGGCGTGAACAAGAGCCTGATCGCTAAGAACTGGTTCGGCGGCATGCAACGCCGGTAGGTCGGTTCGCTCAAAAAACTTTCCGATCGGAATCTCATCGCCCCAGAGCAGCGACTTCTCCATCGCGGCCATCCACTCTGTGGAATCGTAGGTCGCGTCGTCCTCGAGTTTCTTCACGCGCGGACGGAACCATTGATAGGTATTGTCATGGTTATAGGTCACGCAAGGACTGAAGACGTCGAGGAACGAGAATCCTTTGTGTTGAATGCCTTGCTTGATCAGTTCGGTGAGATGCTTTTGCTCTCCGCTAAAGCCGCGAGCTACAAATGTTGCGCCGGCGGCGAGAGCCATCGAAATTGGGTTTACTGGCGACTCTATATTGCCGAATGGCATGCTCTTCGTTTTCATGCCGACGCGGCTGGTGGGTGAGGTCTGGCCTGTGGTAAGGCCATAGATCTGGTTGTCCATGACGATATAAAGCAGGTCGACGTTGCGACGCATGGTGTGCATGAAGTGATTGCCGCCAATGCCGAACCCGTCACCATCCCCGCCTGTCACCATGACGGTCAGGTCGTGGTTCGCCAACTTGACTCCGGTCGCGACGGCCAAGGCTCGGCCATGCAATGTATGCATGCCGTAGGTGTTGATGAAGCCGGGGAAGTTGGAGGAGCATCCGATGCCGCTAATCGTGACTACGTTGTGGTTCGCGATTTGCAACTCGACCAGCGCCTTTTCAACCGCAGCCAGTACTCCAAAGTCGCCGCATCCGGGACACCAGTCAGGGTCCACCTTGCCTTTCAAATCCGCCATCGTAACGTGCCACTGGTTCGCTATCGCCGTCGCCATGGTGCATCGTCTCCTTAAACCAGAATTTCGTGCTCAGGTACTGACATGTGAGATGTGCCGCTCAACTGCTCCCTGACTGCGTTGACAATGTGGTGGGGCATGAATGGCTCGCCATCGTACTTTCGAATGTAGCCATCCGGTACGAAACTGGTCTCGCTTCGCAGATAGCGCGCGAATTGCCCGCTATAGTTGTTTTCGACAATGATCGTATGCTTCGCATCCTTGAGGATGTCGAGAATCTCATCGCCATGCAGAGGTACGAGCCACCGTATTTGCAGTTGATTCGCTGTAATTCCTTCATCCCCAAGCAACTCGCAAGCTTCTTCGATGACTCCTTTGGTGGATCCCCACCCGATCAGTGTGACATCCGCATCTTTTGGTCCCCACAACTCTGGAGGAGGAACAGACGCAGCGATTCCGGCCACCTTGCGCATTCGTTTTTCCATCATGGCCCGACGCTTGGTCGGATTGGTGAACTCGTCGCTGATCAGGACGCCGTCTTCGTCGTGCTCGTCGCTCGCTGCGGTATGCGTGTGGCCAGGGACCCCGGGTATGGCGCGGGGTGAAACTCCGCTCATCGTGATCTTGTAGCGCTTGTACCCGCCGTTGCCATTTGACTCCGGCGCAGTGATCAACTCTCCACGGTCAATAATGGGCTCAAAGTTCAGTTCCTGGGGATCTACGCTCAGCCTGCCTTCTGAGAGCAGCAGGTCGGAGAGCACGATTCCCGGACATTGAAAGCGGTCGGCAACGTTGAAAACCTCGGCGATGATTTTGAAGCTATCCGCAATGTCGAGAGGACATGCAATCACACGCGGGTAGTCTCCGAAGGCGGCTCCCAGCATCTGCCACAGGTCACCCTGTTCCGTCTTTGTAGGAACACCGGTCGACGGCCCGGCACGTTGGCAATCAATTACAACGACGGGAGTTTCCATCATGGCTGACAGTCCCAGGCCTTCACTCATCAGAGCAAAACCGCCGCCCGATGTGGCACACATCGAGCGAACGCCTGCATGAGCCGCTCCAATCGCCATATTGACGACACCAATCTCGTCCTCTACCTGTCGGACCATGATCCCGGCTTTACGGGCGTGCGCCGCCATCCAGTGCAGAACTCCCGTCGATGGGCTCATGGGATAAGCACAATAAAATTTCACTCCTGCTGCGGCACCTCCCATCGCCATCGCGATGTTTCCGCTCATTACCGCATAGCGGTTCTCGGTTATGGGCAACGGCCAGGCGAAGGGCTGGAAATTTGCGGTCGCGTATTCGTAGCCTGCTTTTCCAATTCCGACGTTCTCCGCAACTACTGCGTCGCCTTTCTTCTTGAACTGCTCGCTGAGCACTTCCTCTAGCGCTTGGAATCCGACGCCTGCCATGCTTAGCACCGCCCCCACCGCCAGCGTGTTCTGCGCCACCTTATTGCGGGTAATGTCAGCCAGTTTCGAAACCGGCAGTGGGCAGAGTTGGACACCCTCAGCAACGCTTCCCGGTTTGATCGTGTCAGCGTTGTAGACGCATGCCGCTCCAGCCGTCAGCAGCCCGAGATGACGGTCCATCGAGTCCTGGTTCAGGGGTATCAGCATGTCGACCCGGTCGCCCATGTTCGTGACCTTCTCGGGACCGGTCCGGATGGTGAGGAACGTGTGTCCTCCTCGGATAATCGACTGGTAGGCGTTGTAAGCGTTCAGATGCAGTCCTCGGCGACTGAAGATTTTGGCGAAAATGTCTCCCGGAGTCGCGACGCCTTGACCTGCTGCACCTCCAATGCCGATGGCAAAGGTTTTCTTCATAGCAGTCTCCTACCGGGGATACGCTCCCGAGATATAGCCTTCCAATTCCTGGATAGTTTGTGCCTGACCGGAAATGATCCACTTCACCAGGTCTCCAATCGAAACAACGCCAACCACAGCGCCTTCCTGCAAAACGGGAAGATG
>DATFQQ010000090.1:0-49487 GCA_035264195.1 Candidatus Sulfotelmatobacter sp.
GGCGAGGGCATGTCGTGCGCCGCGAGGGCCGTTCTTGGTCGAGCGGCCTGTGAAGTGGATAGAACGGGCCTATTCTAACACGCTTTCAGCTAGAGACGGCTGCCTCTCTCGCGTACGGTCGTTCCCTCTCGCCATCACCCAGCGCTCGACTAGTAATCTAGACATGGCCTGAAGTTTGTGGGAAGCTGAAATGAATTGAGTCGGAATTGGTACTGATCTGGCCCCGACTGATCTTCTTGCCGTCCGGTTGGAAATCGGATCAAGTTGTAGCGTTTGACCGTTATTGTGAGCATGATGATTCGCGTCCCGAAGAAGCTAGTGCTCAGTGAGTCCCGCGATTTTGATATCTCCCGCATTCCAAACCTAAGGTAGCCAGACCATGCCACCGGTAAACAGCTTTTATGTGGTCGGAGGCCGACTGAGAAGCTCCTTGTTCCGCAGGCTAGAGGAATGGCAGTCGTGCAAACAAGCGTTGCTGATCGAACTCAACCCTGCCACAAATCAGTCCCGGGTCCAGATTGAGCACGTCTCACCGCCTGAAGTCTGCCCCAAGGACTCTCCGGCGATTCTATTCAAGTCTGCCACGCTGAGGGACAACAAACTGTATGCGTGTACCTCAACTGAGGTGTTGGTGTACGAATTGCCGAATTTCCGGCTCGCCCATTACATCTCGCTGCCGTGCTTTAATGATCTGCACCACGCATACCCGTCACAGGGGGGAACGATTTTAGTTGTCGTGACTGGCCTGGACATGGTTGTTGAGGTCACAACAACCGGAGAAATCGTTAGGGAATGGAACGTCCTAGGCGAGGACCCCTGGGCCAGATTCTCGCGCCAAACAGATTATCGCATGGTGCCCACCACCAAGCCACACGGATCGCATCCAAACCACGTCTTCGAACTCGGCCACGAAATCTGGGTCACGCGCTTCCGGCAACGTGACGCCATCTGTCTCACCACACCCGGCCCCCGCATCGACTTAGCCGTGCAAAGACCCCATGACGGCTACGTCGAGGGAGACAGAATCTACTTCACTACGGTAGATGGTCACGTGTTGATCGCGAACACGAAGACGCTGAAAGTGGAACACAGCATTGACCTCAACGCGATGAGTGGGCAATCCGGCCACATTTTGGGTTGGTGCCGCGGCCTGCTTCCCTTAGGGGATCGATGGATGTGGGTCGGGTTCACTCGGGTTCGGCCCACCAAATTTATCGAAAATGTAGCTTGGATCAGGGATGGGACCTCGCGCCACAAGGCTTCCCACATTGCGCTCTACGATCTAAAGCTCAACAAATGTGAACAAGAGATCGAACTGGAGCCGCATGGAATTGGAATCGTCTTCAGTTTGCTCGCGGCGCTGGGGACGCCCTAATGGCGGGACCCTCTACCGTCTTTCTTATGTATCACGAGCTGGAGATGCCGGGCCGGGCTCTCTCCCTGCCAGATCCCGGGTACGTCCGCTACGCGGTTTCCGAACACGAATTTCGCGAACAAATGCAGCATCTCGAAGACCGAGGGTACCACGGTTCAACTGTAAGTCAGGCTCTGAAATTTGCAGGTGGTAAGTACGTTGCCATTACGTTCGACGACGGCAGTGAAACTGACTTGCTCGCCGCTGCGCCCATCCTCCAGAAAGCGGGTTTCGGGGCAACGTTCTATGTCACGTCCGGATGGCTGAACCGGCCAAGTCACCTTTCAGCTGCCCAACTGATCGAGCTCAGCAGCCAGAGTTTTGAAATCGGTTGTCATTCCATGACTCATGCCTACCTTACCGATCTGGATGAAGTCGGGCTGCGGCGCGAGACTCTCGAGGCGAAATCCAGATTGGAGGACATCATCGGCAAGCCGGTCGAACACTTTTCGTGTCCCGGAGGCCGGTATAGCTGGCGCGTCGCCCAAGCATCGCATGCCGCCGGTTACCGGACAGTAGCAACAAGCCGCATCCACGCGAATTCTCCAAGCACAAGCCGCTTTGCGCTGGGGCGTGTTGCTATCCGCCGTGCTGTTCCAATCGCGGGCTTTGCAGCGATTTGCACGGGCGAGGCTCTCCTGCGATTGCGCGCGCAGAGTCGGATCCGCGATGCCGCCAAGCACCTGCTGGGGAGTCGGCTTTATGATCGTGTCCGAGAAGGGTTGCTGGGTCATCAGGAGTAGCCTCGCGAAACCGAGTCCGACGGCTTAGGGATTGCAGTATGGCTAGCCTGTACAATTCTGTCTCAGGTGCTGAATATGACTGAGACTGCCGGGAGCGCCTCCGTCCAAGTCGTCCACGCCAAGTCGGTGACCGACCGCAATCATAGGCCCGTGTTCGTTATGGGTTGTCACCGCTCCGGCACCAATCTTCTCTACGACACGCTGCTATCCGCGGGGGGCTTTGCCGTCTATCGCGGATACCTCCCAATCTACAAGATACTGATCCCTCATTTCGGTCACCCGCGGAATCCCACGAACCGGAAGAGGATTGTCGACACTTTCATGCGGAGCAAGGGGTTTGCGCGGACCGGTTTGCAGGCGTCCGACCTTTCCTCTAAGCTGCTGGAGAACTGCCGAAACGGTGGTGATTTTCTGCGCATCGTCATGGGTAACATCGCAAGGTCCCAGGGAATGGAGCGCTGGGCGGTTTACGATCCGGACAGTGTTCTCCATGTGGCCAGAATCAGGGCCGACATTCCAGAAGCGCTGTTCGTGCATATCATCCGCGACGGACGCGATATCGCCTTGTCGCTTATGAAAATGGGTGGATTCCGCCCGTTTCCATGGAGTCGGCAGTCTCGTGGTCTACTCGAGACTGCTCTGTACTGGCAGTGGATGGTGCGCACCGGCATGCGCCAAGGCTGCCAGATTCCCTCGGACTACATCGAAATTCACTACGAAGATCTGGTGACACAGCCCGATTCCACCCTGGAAAAGCTTGGTCAGTTTCTGCATCACGACCTCAACTACGATCGGATCCAAGGCGTAGGCCTTGGAAGAGTGCGGGAGTCGAACTCTTCCTTCCTTGACGAGGGCCCTGCCTCGGGGCAGCATCCGGTCAGCCGCTGGAAGGAGAGACTGACGGAACAAGAGGTAGCCTCTCTCGAAGCTCTTGTCGGTCCCTGCCTGGAAGAATGCGGTTATCGTTTGACCGGTACCGCGCCGCAGCGCAAATTGAGTTGGCGATGGACGTGCCTCTCGGCTGCTTACCCCTGGTTACTCAATACTAAGCTTTGGCTGAAGCTGAACACCCCGCTGGGCCGCTTGGCCGATATCTCGGCGCTTGAGCTTACCGCACCCCCAGAGGCCGATTAGAGGGTGCTCCTCGTGCCGCTACAACTTCGGAGGCGTTGGCATCCTGCTGACTACTAATTAAAATAAATGCTTTGTGGGGTCAGGATTGCAGCTGAGATCAGAAATTGATCACCTGATTGAGAGTGGGGACGCGGCTGGCGCGTCGCGCCGACTCTCAGAGCTTTGGCAGCAGGAACCCGGTTCGGCGCTCGCTTCTTTTCTCACCTCCCGTTACGAAAAACTGCGCTCAGGATTGCCTTTCACCAGCCATCGGCTTGCCCTACTCCGTTCCTTTACTGTCGAACCGCTGGTAACGTTGCTGCGAGCCGCCGGGTTCGTAGCGGGGCTGGACTTAACTGTTCATGTCGGCGACTTTAATGCTTATCCTCAGGAAATTCTAGATTCAACGAGTGCCCTATATGCGTTCCGGCCTGATACGGTCATTCTTGCGGTGCAAACTCGCGACCTTACGCCTGAGCTTTGGAACGGATACGCGGATCTGTCGCATGAATCTGTCCGCGCATCCGTCGAACGCGCACTCAACTCGTTCGAATCCTGGATGAAAGCCTTTCGGCAATATTCGCCGGCGAATTTGATCGTGCACACGCTCGAGTCTCCACCGATCCCGAACTTGGGAATTTTGGATGCACAATCGGATTCCGGCCAATCTGCTGCCCTTCGACAGATTAACGAAGGATTGCGAAGCAGATGCCGTGAGTTCCGGGGGATGTATCTGCTCGACTATAGCTCCCTTATAGCTCGCTATGGATATTCCCATTGGCACGACGAGAAGAAATGGCTGACGGCCCGCATGCCCATCAGCGCCGGACATCTGATTCATGTTGCTCATGAATGGCTCCGTTTCCTGATGCCGCTCAGCGGCCGCGTAGCAAAAGCGGTAGTCGTGGATCTTGACAATACGTTATGGGGAGGCGTGCTCGGTGAAGACGGGATGCATGGCATCCAGCTCGGGCAGGAATATCCCGGCGCGGCTTATCAGGCACTTCAACGAGCCCTCTTCGACCTTCACCGGAAAGGCATCCTGCTGGCTGTTTGCAGCAAGAACAACCTTGATGATGCGCTGGAAGCTCTCCAAAAACACTCTGGCATGCTGCTGCGACAGGAGCATTTTGCTGCCATGCGGATAAACTGGGGTGATAAAGTGCAGAACCTGCGCGAGATCGCTGCTGAACTCAACATCGGCATCGATGCGCTGGCTTTTCTCGATGATAATCCGGTCGAACGTGACCAGGTTCGCGCGGCCTTGCCGGAAGTGATGGTCATCGAACTTTCCGGCGACCCTAACGCTTACGTGGACAGAGTGCGAGAGTCGCCGTTTTTCGAACGCCTTACATTATCTGAAGAGGATCGGCAAAGGGCGGCGTTTTATGCCGCCGAGCGGAAGCGTTCGAGCGCGGGACAAGGCTTTGCTTCCAAGGAAGACTTTTTTCGTTCGCTTGAACAGGAGGCTGAGATTGCCAGCGTTGGCCCCGCCACTCTTGCACGGATCTCCCAGTTGACGCAAAAAACGAACCAGTTCAACCTCACGACTCGTCGTTACAGCGAACAACAGATCAGTGAGATGGCAAGCCTTTCCGATTGCGACGTGGTCTCGTTGCGTGTGCGGGATCGGCATGGAGATAATGGATTAGTGGGCGTAGGCATTACTCGAGATAGTGGTGATTCCCGTGAAATTGATACTTTTCTGCTGAGCTGCCGCGTGATTGGCCGCACGGTGGAAACGGCCTTGCTATCCCATCTGGCCGAAACCGCGCGGGCAAAAGGGCTGAAGTTCCTACGCGGATGGTTTCTTCCTACGAAAAAAAATGCGCCCGCGAAGAACTTCTACGCAGAACACGGTTTTAGTATGGAACGCAATAACGATGAAGGATCTCAATGGGTTCTCGACCTACAGCAGAACCACATCGAATGTCCCGCGTGGATTAAGCTTCATGTACGTATTGAGGAAAAAATTTGACAACGCAATCTTACGAGCGAGTGCGCATAATTGCCTCAGACGTGTTCGGCGTTTCCCTGGAAGAAATTTCTGACGAGTCCTCGCCAGAGTCAATCGAGCGTTGGGATTCTACCCAGCATTTAACCTTCGTTCTGGCGCTTGAAGAGGCATTTCAGCTCCAACTCACCCCTGAGGAAACCGAGAGCATACGGAACATCGGAGAAGCTGCAAAACTTGTGCAGAAAAAACTTCAGGTTGCCCGCGGGTAAAATCTATTCGTAAGTACACTCACTGTAATCCCAAGCTGGGGCATGCCGATTTCCGTTCAACCGTATCGGGAGGAGCACGAGAGCGCTGTCAAAGCGTTTAACCAGCGTCTACGAGCTGGGACCTCGGACCCGAACCTGGTGTTCTACGAGCGCTCTCATCCTTCATGGCTTCCGAGACAGGAAGGCAGCCCGATGTATAACAAGTATTTTGTTGCGCTCGATGAGGGCGTGGTGCGCGGCGCCTACGCGCTGAAATACGAGCAGTTTTTCGTTGCGGGACAAGGCGAGTACACCGTCGCTTGTTACCATCACCCGTTATCTGAAGGCATTGTGAACCGCAATTACTTCGCAGTGGGAAGCCGGCTTCTGCGCGATGCCATCTGGCGCGAGCCGATGTTGTACGCGCTGGGTATGGGAGGCTTTGACCGTCCCCTGCCGAAAATGCTGAAGTTAATGGGGTGGAACCTTACTCCTGTACCTTTTTATTTCCGGATCGTCCATCCCTACCGGTTTTTGCGACAGATGACATTTCTGCGGGACTCTCCGTGGAGACGTTGGCTCATGGATTTTGCCGCGTTCAGCGGGACTGGATGGGCCGCCCTTACCGCTTTACAGAATGCGAGACAGTTGACTGCTCGCCGCATGACGCGGTTCGAGACGTGGCAAGTCGACGAATTTCCAGTCTGGGCAGATACGTTGTGGCTGGAGACCAAAGATACTTACCAACTGGCGTCTGTCCGCAATCATCAGACGATCACGCGACTTTATCCATCCAGCGACAAACATTTAGCGAAGTTGTGCGTGAGCCGACAAGGCAAGCCGGTGGGCTGGGCGGTGGTGGGGGAGCGGAGGAAGGATCCAAAATACGGAACGCTCCGCGTGGGCTCGATTGTAGACTGTTGGGCCCATTCAGAGAACGCACTTCCGGTAATCCTGGCTGCAACCCAACAACTGGAACAGAGAGGCGTGGACCTGATCGTGTCAAATCAGAGCCACCATGACTGGTGCCGCGCCCTGGAACAATGTGGTTTTTTTCGCGCCGAGTCTAATTTTGTTTTCGGCACCTCGAAGAAGCATTCCGCCCTTCTCCAGCAGAGAGAAGCTTGCCGTTTTCATGTAACGCGCGCGAACGGTGACGGACTTCCCCGAAATTTCTGAGGATCTCTAGTAGCGCTCTGACGACGTAGGGGCAGCCGCGGTGGACAACTCGTATCCAAGCTTCTTCATAACCTCCCCCCAGGCAGCTTCGATCAGTTCCACGGACTCAGCGGGCAAGACCGTTCTCCAATCTTCGGAACCAGCTTTCCGTACAAATGGCTTGTCGTGGCGTGTGTACCGGGTTTGCACCCACTTGTCGCCCTGGTCCTTTTCCAGGCGACGCATCCGGTCCGCCGAACTCAATTCCGCAGCACGAGCCAGCCGTGCCGGAGCCGGATCAATCCCGAGGAGACCGGCGACCTTGGACATTTCCCTGGCAGGATCTGCCAACATATCTTCGTAGCGCAGGAGCAAGAATCCCGCCCGGCCCTGCCGCGTGCTGAGCCAACTTGTAACGTGCTCTCCCCAGGAACCGAGCCGGTCCCAGTACGTCGGCTCCATCCAGCGCGGCACAAAGGCCTCGATCGGGTAACTGTCGCCCATGGACCGCTGCTTCATCTCCCAGTGATAGTTAGAAATCGCCACGTCTCTTGGATCACGCACAAGGTAAATGACCCGCTTGTAGCGTGGATCAAAGCATTCGTGGCTTTTCATAATACGCGGCCGGGGAAGATTGCGCAGCGTGCGGTCCGAATGTTTGTACATATCGGGAACCGATCGCTCTACATTTAAGAAAGTAACCGGCTCGTGTTCGGAGACGAGATTCCCCACCAGAAAACGGGTCCAGGTATTTCCCGAGCGAGGATACGAAGTGAGAAAAATATCATCCGGGAAAATCGTGATGTCGCGTTCGATTCGCAGTCTTCGAAACAGAACGTCGCTGACTCGAGAAAGATGTTTTAGTCCCCTCTTTAGCATCCCCTCATTCCAATCCTTCGGCAGGTCCATCGGCTGGAGCGAACTTCACAGTTGATTTTAGCAAGAGGCAAGCGTGCCTTTCCGCTGCCCAATTACAGAAGTACGCGCGACAACTACTGCATTAAGCCGAATGTGAATCCACATCTTGTGCCTCAGACTGACCTTTACGCCGGCTCTGCAGCCAGCCTTGAAGACGTTGCTTCCTGTTGAACATTTTCTTGGCCTGATCTCGTAGATTCGAAATGATCGCAAAGCGCGACTTCGTAAACCAAGGCACACGGTGAGGTGTACAACCGTATTTTTCCTTGTATGTCCCTTCCCCACCCCAGTCATATACTTCCATTCCTCTTCGCTTCCAATAGCGCATGGCGTACCAATGAATCGCTTCATTGGGACGCAAGATTTGACTCGAGCGAAGGCTGGCATTTCCCCAGAATTCTGCAATTTTGTTGAAACCGGGGAAAATGCCGGTGGCAATACACTTGCCTGCCGAATCCCGCGCCCGTACCAGGAGCACACGTCCTGTCGGCTCCACGTTCTTTATGAGCGAGCGAACGCGCTCGATTGGATAACTAGGCACCAGACCTTGTTTCGCATACACGTCTATCAGTTGTTCGTAGAATTCGTCCGCAAAGGCGGCATCATGGGCTTCTTCGATGGTGACCCCGCTTTTTTCCGCTTTCCGAATGCAGCGCCGGCAGGCACTGTCCATAGCGTTGAACAGCTTGTCTTCTGGCTGCGTAAGATCAGTCCGATACGAAGCATAGGCTTCGCAGCTAAATCCTAACTGCATCCCGTCCTCAAATGTAAAGTGCGGGTCGGAAACTTCCATGTGCAGACACTTCAAGGGACCCCAGGCAGCGTCTTCGATGGCAGCCAGCGCAGCCTTACGCGAAACACCAGGCACCAGGTTGAAACCAATGTAAGGCGTGGTCCAACCCGGGAACGAGCTGCCGAGAACTCGTATCCCGAAACGTGAAAACACTAATCCGGTGAAATAACCCACGACATCCCGACCGTCGGACAATTCGCATACCACAATTCCTGCCCGCTGCGTTTCACGAATGAAATTCAGCCATTCCCGCGTCTGAAATACGGTTCGGTCAGCAAAGCTATCCAGCATCCCCCACGGTACATGTGCCGGATCGATTAGCTTCGCCTTCATAGGTGTTCTCAAATCGTGAGTGTGAATCCCTTACCAGCAAATCCCTTGATAGGTTGCGGCCGAATGCGGGCGGGTTGCGGGATCTAAGTTGACGAGGTCGATCACGGTTTGTTCCGGTTCCACACATTGCGACAACTTACCGTTTTCGATCCTGGTGGCAATGACTACCACTTCACCGCTGCGCACCACTTCGTCGAATTCGGATGAAAGCAGAGAACCGATATGAGGAATAACGTTTTCGATGTACTGCCGGTTCGATCCAGCGAGCTGCCCCAGAGAGACATCTCGGTCCCAAATCCTCACTTGGCATCCTTCGCCGAGCAATCGTTTGATCACGTGCACTTGGGGGCTCTCTCGCAGATCGTCGGTGCCTGCCTTGAAGCTCAAGCCCAGAAACGCAATCTTGCGTTTGCCAGTTTGCAGGACCGCGTCCACCGCCCGCTCCACATGCACCGAATTGCTGGGCAAAACTGATTCCAGCAAGGGGAGCCCCAGATCAAGCTCCTTCGCCCGATGTACCAATGCGCGCAAATCCTTAGGCAAGCAGGATCCGCCAAACGCAAATCCTGGCGATAAATACGCTGGAGAGATGTTGAGCTTCGTATCAGATGTATAAATTTTCGCAACCGCCTGAGTGTCAACTCCCAGGTACTTGCAAAGCGTGCCCACTTCGTTCGCGAAACTCACTTTCACCGCATGCAGGGCATTCGAAACGTACTTTACCATCTCAGCCACGGGGATGGTGGTCTCGAAAACAGGTGCAGGAACGGTCTTATAGAGTTCGCGCAGCTGGGCGAGATCATTCGCATTTTGCGCACCCAGAATCGTATAGGGAGGCTGATGAAAATCCGCTACGGCGCTCCCTTCGCGCATGAACTCAGGGTTATAGCAGAGCGAAAAATCCCTGCCCGCGCAGAGCCCGCTGGCCTGCTCCACAGCCGGAATGATCAGCGATTCTGTCGTGCCCGGCAACACTGTGCTGCGCAACACAATCACATGGTGGGATTGTTTTTGCTTCAGGGCGGCACCGATTTCGCGGACCACACGCTCAACGTATTGCAGATCGAGCTTGCCGCTGCGGAGGCTTGGAGTGCCCACGCATACAAATGAAATGTCCGATTCGCCGACTGCAACCGCCGCATCTGTGGTGGCCCGCAGCCGACCCGCCTGGTATGCCTCAGTGAGCAACTCGCTGACCCGCGCTTCCACAATGGGGCTGCGCCCGCTGCCCAGCATCTGCACCTTGGTCGGACTCACATCGACGCCGATGACCCTGTGTCCGAAGTGAGCAAAGCACGCTGCGGACACCGAGCCAACATATCCCAGGCCAAACACACTGACTGACAGACTCACTCTCTAACTCCTCAAACGCAATTGCGTATGATAGTTACCGCGAGACGGCGATAGTAATGCAGTTTTCCCTGTAAGCAGAAGGACCGTTCCCTGGTATCCGGAGAGCGCCCCCGAACTTTGTCCAACCAGCATACCCGATACCGACACTCTTTGTTCTATGTTCTATCGTTCTATCGTTCAGAATGCAGTGGCCTTAATAGCGATACCAACCCCAATTGCGGCGTACCCCGGCTCTGAGGATAAACTGCTTCTGTGAGCCGTCCCGTACATAAAGTCTGGTCCCGGCTGTCCAAGATGTCTTGGGACGAATTACACACCCGACTGCGACAGGAAGCGGGCAAGCGCATGGATACGACCCTTTTTCGCCTCGGGGTCCACCCTGGATTGAATCAGCGCCGCAATGTTGGTGGCTGGTCGGGCCGATTCTTTTTCTCTCCGGCGGAATTGCCCAAGAGAGTCAGCCTTTTACGGCAGTACCTGCCGCTGGAGATGGAAGGTGTGGTCCGCGAGGCGGACGAGATATGTTGCCACCGTTTTCGTTTACTTGGGCACAGCGACCTCGACTATGGCAAGGATATCGATTGGCATCTCGACGCGCTGCACGGCAAGCGCACGGGGCTCATCCCTTGGTACAAAATCGATTTTCTTGATTTTGAACTGGCAGGTGATCACAAAGTAACCTGGGAATTAAATCGCCATCAGCATCTCGTAACTTTGGCCAAAGCATGGCTTCTCACGGGCGACGAAAAATACGTCAAGGAAACCGTCGCGCAGTGGTACGCCTGGCAGCGCGCAAATCCCTACCCTCTCGGCATTAACTGGGCGAGCAGTCTGGAGATCGCATTTCGCTCTCTTTCTTGGCTTTGGTTGCGCCACTTGCTGGCGGACTGCTCCCATTTACCGGCCAGTTTTGAGAACGACCTACAGCGCGGCCTGGCTCTCGGCGGCCGCCACATCGAGCGTTATCTCTCCACTTATTTCTCACCGAATACCCATCTTCTGGGAGAGGCGCTTGCCCTTTTCTTCCTTGGCACGCTCTGCCCTCAGATTGCCTCGGCAGAGCAATGGAAGAAAGATGGCTGGAGGATCATTCAAGAAGAAGCGCTCCGTCAGGTTCGCCCGGATGGCGTTTACTTCGAGCAGTCATTGTATTACCACGTGTACGCCCTCGATTTCTTTCTGCATGCGCGCTTGCTCGCTCTGCGAAACGGAATGGAGATTCCGCCGGACCTCGACGACGTGATCCGAAAGATGTTGAGGGTCGTGCAAACGCTCGCCCAAGTCGGGCCCCTGGATGGCTTTGGCGACGACGATGGCGGCAGGCTCTTCAATCCCCGACGTAACCGGCCAGAGCATTTGACCGATCCGTTGGCCATCGGGGCATCCCTGTTCCGTGGCGAAGGCCTTTCGACTGCCACCGGCGTCACGGAAGAAGCTATCTGGCTGTTGGGCGGAGATGCGGTGGCGGACACGCATACTGCAGCGCGCCAGAGTTGCCCTCCGAAAACCACGTGTTTCGCGGATGGCGGGTTGTACATTTTGGCGGACCTAGATCCCATCCCACAGCAGATGGTGATTGACGCCGGCCCTCACGGTACTGGGCGCAGCGGGCACGGCCATGCCGACGCTTTGAGTGTGAAGATGTCTTTGGACAATCGAGTTTGGCTAGTCGACGCCGGGACTTTTGCCTATGTGACTCCCGGCAGTGAACGGCGGTCGTTTCGCGGTACTCTCGCGCACAATACTATGACAGTGGACGGACTCGATCAAGCCGAACCGGAAGGTCCATTCGCTTGGAGTGCTCTTCCCATTACGCAGACCGAGCATTGGATTCGCGCCGCGAAATCTACGCTTTTCGTGGGTTCGCATTCCGGATACGAGCGCCTCGCACAACCGGTCCGTCACCGCCGCTTCGTCTTCCATCTCGGCGGTAGCTTCTGGATGGTGCGCGACGTCGCTGAGGGAACAGGAACGCATCTGCTTCAAACCTCGTGGCATTTTGCGCCGGACCTCGAGGTCTCGGCGGAGAAGAACAAGTTTGTCGCGTCACCTTCGATCGCGCACAGGTCAAATTCCCCTTTCGCGAGCCATCTTACCATGCTCGCGGTTCCCGATCGGCAGTGGAATTATGATCTGGTCAAAGAGCAGATTTCGCCGACCTATGGTGCGGTCGTGCTCGCTCCCGTCGTGCGCTGCAGCGCCCAGGTGGCCCTCCCTTCCGAGCACGCCGTTTTGCTCTTTCCCTCGACTGATACTGGCGAGGTGTCGCGCGAATTCTTACGCATCACGGAACGGACGACCGCCACGAAGATTCCCTCCGCCGTCTATACGTATGATCTCCGCGAGACATGGCATTGCATGATTTTCGGCCATCAAGACTCGGAACCTTGGACCTTCGGCCCCTGGAGCAGTGATGCCATGTTCTTCTACGTCTGCATGAGGGGCCAGAGAGTAATTCATCTGTTGTGTTGTCAGGGAACCTCTGTTTACTTGCATGGTGAACCCGTTTTTTCACGCGTCACCCCGCTACAATACCTAGAATGGACGAATGGGGAAACCGGACCTCAAAGCTTTGCATCAGATGACGCGGCACTCTTTTCTCTTTCGGAGGCGGCCCTTGAGGCAAGCATTCCGACCTAAGCGGTGATCGCGATGGTTTATTTCTGAAGGACGCGCGTTGAAATGTGTGGCATCGCAGGAATGCTGAAATTCGGTAGCCAGGGCTGGGTTGAGCCCGGCGCGATACGGCGCATGTGCGACATCATGGCTCATCGTGGGCCTGACGACGACGGGATCTATACCGCAGGTCCCATCGGCCTAGGGATGCGCCGCCTCAGTATTGTCGATCTCAGCACCGGTCATCAGCCTCTAAGTAACGAAGACGGTACACTCTGGATCGTCTTCAATGGCGAAATTTACAACCACCGGGAATTGCGTGAGCAGTTGGAGTCGCATGGACACCTCTATCGCACGCATAGTGACACCGAAACTATCGTCCACCTTTACGAACAATATGGGCGCGACTGTGTGCAACACCTGCGTGGGATGTTCGCCTTCGCGATCTGGGACACACGCGCACAGAGTCTGTTCCTAGCCCGTGACCGCCTAGGCATTAAGCCGCTCTACTATCAACTGACCGATCAGGGTCTGGTCTTTGGCTCGGAAATCAAGGTAATCCTTGCCCATCCCGGAGTCGAGGCACAGTTTCACAGGGAAGTCCTGCCTGAATTCCTTGCCTTCGGATATCTCTCCGGTGAGGAGACCTTTTACGCCGGGATTCGCAAGCTCATGCCCGGCCATTGGATGGAAGTTGACTCGGGCGGCCAAGTCCAGATCGAGCGCTACTGGGATCTGCGCATTACTGAGACTGAATCACCCCATAGCGAGAAATATTACGTTCAAACTTACCGCGAGATTCTCGAGCAAGCTGTAAACAGCCACCTGATGAGTGACGTGCCGTTGGGCGTTTTCCTCAGTGGCGGCGTGGATTCAAGTGCCGTTGCAGCTTTGATGACAAAGATCCGCGGCACTCCGGTTGAGACTTTTTCCGTAGGCTATGCGGAGGACGACTACAGTGAACTGCCCTACGCCCGCATAGTCGCTCGGCATCTTAACTCCGTCCACCATGAAGTTCTGCTCAGCCAACACGAGTTTTTCGATACGCTGCCTCTTCTTATCTGGCACGAAGACGAGCCTGTCGTATGGCCGTCGAGTGTCCCGCTATTTCTGGTGGCCCGCCTGGCCAGCGAACGGGTGAAGGTCGTTCTCACTGGCGAAGGAGCGGACGAAACACTTGCGGGGTACACCCGATACGCGTTCACGGTTAGGAATGCCGAATGGGACCGCATTTATCGAAGCGTAATTCCAGACACAATCCGCCGCTGGGTTCGCGGTTCCATCGCCGAGTCCCCCTGGATCAGAGCCGCCCTCCGCCGCAAGTTGTCCCACACGTTTCTGGCGCGCAACGGAAACGCGTGGGCGTCGTTTTACTTCGACAATTTCTTCTCTGCCTTCAGCGAGGCCGAGCAGGCGGGACTGCTGTCGAGTGATATCGCTGAGGAATTCGGTGCTGGCGCAGCCTATCGGCAAGTTCTCGATTACTGGGAACACTCTTCAGGGGAGATGCTGCAGCGTCTGCTCTATACCGACATCAAGACCTATCTCGTCGAACTGCTCATGAAGCAAGACAACATGAGCATGGCTGCATCGATCGAGAGCCGCGTTCCCTTCCTCGACCATGTGCTCGTCGAGTTCGCCACCAATATCCCACAGCGCTTGCAGCTTGGTGGATTTGCCGGTAAGCGCATCCTGAAGCAAGCGATGGAAGATCTGCTCCCGCACTCCATCCTCTACCGGCCGAAGCTGGGCTTTCCAACACCCTGGAGCCGCTGGCTGGCCGGTCCACGACTCGAGATGATCCGCGACCTGTTGCTCGAACCGCGAAGCCTTGATCGCGGACTGTTCCAGCGAACCGCTCTCGAGCGACTGTTCCAGGAACATCGGGCGGGGTACCGTGATCACTACGACCGTATCTGGCGGCTGCTGAATCTGGAATTATGGCAGAGAGTCTGCATCGAGAAAGAAGAACACAAGCCTGCGCCTGCGGTCACAGTCTAGAGAGAGTTTTCTCCTGATCGAGCACCGGCCTATGTCATCGCTCGATAGACTTCTAGCCACTGCTCGCGCACGACGGGCCAGGAGTAATGCTCCATCTCCCGAAGCGCACTTAAGGCCAGTCGCTCCGCCAGTTCAGGATCCCGAAGCACCCGGATCACATTTTCCGCGAGCGTCTTCGCATCTCCGACGGGCGA
Source organism: Candidatus Sulfotelmatobacter sp. (assembly GCA_035264195.1). GTDB lineage: Bacteria > Acidobacteriota > Terriglobia > Terriglobales > Acidobacteriaceae > Sulfotelmatobacter. Next base: position 14,842 of record DATFQQ010000090.1, read on the forward strand.
GAGCAGCCCTGTGCGTCCGTGCTCGACGATATAACGCATGCCCTCCGGATCCGTGGTCACAACAGGCATCCCCGATGCAAACGCCTCCAGCACGGACACCGGCATGTTATCGAGACGCGAGGCATTGAGAAAGATGTCGGCCCGGTCGTAATATCGCCCAATCTCCTCGCGCGGTGCGACACCCTTGAAGGCCACCCTGGACACCCCCAGATTCCGCACCAGCTCTCGAATCTCATTCTCCAATGGGCCTCCGCCAACCAGATCGAGCTGCGCGTCGGGAAACACTTTCTGCACCTCCGCGAACGCGTGCACCACAACATCCACGCAGTAGTAACGATGAAATCCGCGGGTACAAATCAGGTGCGGACGAAGCGGCCGTCGTAAGCGAAACGAAAACTGCGACACGTCGACTATGTTGGGAATGGCCTGGGCTTCCAGCCCAAATTCACGGAACACTTCGACCAGATACTCGGAGGGAACTATCAACCGATCCGCTTTCCTCAAGACGGGGAGCGCGCTGCGGAAGTGCTGCAAGTGATCGCGTGCTTCCCCACTGTGATAGTGAATCAGCGTCTTCTTGCCTCTTCGCCGGGCGACCCAGCAGGCGGGGGCGGGCGCGACCAGAAACGACCAATAGGACGCCGAGAAAATGTGAGCCAGGTCGGCTTCTTTCAAACCGCTCCAAAGCTTGAATAGGTAGATCGGTTGCCGAATCATGGTCCGCAGCAGCGGAATCCTCTCCGCCCATTGGAGCAGGCGAGGGAAAGCCGGGTCGATAGGAATGAACTGCATCTCGACGTTCTTGTCCCCCTTCCAGCCACGTCGCAGCAGATCCGCCTGCACCGATTGTCCCCCTACATATCGAAGTGAAGCCGCGACAGTCGCCACCCGGGTGAGGGCTCGGGCTTTGGCCCCGCTTTGTGTCTTCGCATTCGCCCGCAAGCCCTTTCTTTCTAGCAGCTCCCGATAAAGCTCCTCGTGTCGCTGCCTCATTTGCTCAAGCGTGAAATTTGCACGGGCAAAGGTTCTGGCATTGCGACCAAGGCTTGCCCGCAGGGCAGGATCACACAGCAGACGTTCGACTGCTTCCGACAGAGCTTCCTCATTATTATTATTCGGAGCAACGAGCACACCGCGATCTTCCGTGACGAGTTCGCTGTTTCCGCCGACGAGGTTCGCTACGACCGGCACACCTGCAGCCATGGACTCGATAATCACATTCGAGAGACTCTCTGAAGCCGAAGGCAAGACCGAGATATCAATAGAGGCGAGAAGCGCAGGGATATCTCTCCGATCTCCGAGGAACTGCACATGGCCACCCAAGCCTAAATGTTCAGCTTCCCTCTCCAACTCAGCGCGCAGCGGCCCATCTCCTACAAGCACGAATTGCAGGTCCGGGAGCCGGGAGCGGAGTCTCGCCGCCATGCGGAGAAAAAGCCGATGATTCTTCGAGCGCGCATTCATGCGGGCGATCATGCCTATGCGAAAACCATTCGGCACCCGAGGCAATGCGGGCACAGATTCCGCAAAGGCTTCCGCTGGGAGCCCATTTCGGATGATAGTCAACTGGCTCTCTTTTAAGCCAAGCTCCATCAAGCGAGTTGTAGCGGCACGTGAGTTGCAGACCACTACCTCGCACCACCGCAAAATCGCCGCCTGGGCGCGCTCCTGCTTCCAGCTGAGTAGATCTCCAAGCTGCCGCTGGCTGCCAATGAGAATGGGCACGCGAGCCCAGCGGGCGGCAGGCAGTAGAGTCAAGTTGGTATAAAAGTCAAATGCGTGCGCGATTTGAGTATTACAGTTCTTCAGGTGTCGGGAGAGACGCAGTCGGGTACGAATCGACTGCAGGCCATAGAGGCTGCCGCCCAGGCAAAATTCTGGAATTTCGCCCAAACCTGCGACGAACGGGCCTTTCCTCATGATGCAACCCAAGTGAACCTTGAACTGCTGCCGATCCAGGGCACCAGCCAGGGCGGAGAATTGGCGCTCGCTGCCGCCAGTTTCGAGACTGTTACTCATCAGGAAAACATCGGAAATCGGTTGCCCTGTTCCCAATCTAGCAGTCCCGCCATTCGCAGACGAAGAATCCTCCGCAGGGCCAGAGAGAGCAGCTGCCATCATCCTGCGCCTCCGCTCAAGGCAGCCACTGGATCGGAGGGCCGTTCGCTCGTACTTCCAATCCTTTCCAAGAAATTCCGATGCCACAGCTCAAATACAAGAAGGCGCCACAGGCGCGCCGAGTGGTCCCGGCGCTGGTTAAAATGTTCCTCTAACATCAGGCGAACACCGTTTGGTTTGAAATATCCGCGTTGTAGGGTGCGCGGCTCAAGCAGGACAGTGCGCACAAGGTCCTTTAACTCGTTGCGCATCCAATGTCCTAACGGCAGGGCAAATCCTTGCTTCGGGCGGTTCAAAACCTCACGAGGCACGCCTACGCGTTCCGCCAGTTTGCGGAGAATGAATTTTTGGCTGCCGTTGCGCATCTTCCATCTCGGCGCAAGCCCTGTCACCCACTCGAGAAAGACATGGTCGAGCATAGGAACTCGGGCTTCTAGCGAGGTCGCCATACTCATCCGGTCCACTTTGGTCAGAATGTCTCCGGGCAAATACGTCTTGGTATCGAGATAAAGAATACGGCTGAGCGGATCTCGAGCGGGCGCACTGTCAAGATACTTGCGAAATAGTGTTAGTGGTGCGCCGTTAGCGGCCACGAACTCGTCCGTAAGGATGCCCATTTCTCGTTGAAACGATTGGAACGAGATCCTTTCCATATACCGCTCTTGCCATGGCAGAGAAATGCTATAAGCCCGATTCCTCCCCAGCATCGCATACGGAATCCGGGGATGAACATTTTCGCGGTACCAGCGCCTGGCCCGCAAAGGAATCCAATCATGAGATCGGTCTTCAAGATAGATTCGGTACCGATCATAGCCTGCGAATCCCTCGTCACCGCCATCGCCAGATAAAACGACTTTGACGTACTTCCGCGCCAGGCAGCAAATAAAATAGGTCGGCAACATGGATGAATCTGCGAACGGTTCTTCAAGATGGTTGGTGAGGTACGTCACCGTATCGACAAGATCCGGTTCCACGATTAGCTCATGATGGTCAGTGCCGAATTTTTGGGCTACGAGCCGCGCATATGGGGCCTCATTGAAATCGGCGTGCCGAAATCCGATGGAAAATGTTTTTACCGGCTGCGAATTGGCTCGCGACATCAAAGCTACGATCGTCGAAGAATCCGTGCCCCCACTGAGCATGGCTCCCAACGGAACATCTGCGATCAGACGAATGCGCACCGCCTCGGCAAGCCTTTGTTCCATCTCGTCCAGCAGTTCTTCTTCGCTGTTCGGATCATACGTACCGTATTCTGGCAAGTCCCAGTACTGCCGAATGTGAACCTTACCCTTCTCAAACTCAAGCAAATGTCCTGGAGGTAACTTCTGAATCGTCTCAAAGACTGTTGCGGAGTCGGGAACATACCCAAAGTACATGTATTGCAAAAGTGCTTCGTGATTAACCTTGCCCAAGTCCGGCCTTACCGCCAGGATGGCCTTTATCTCCGAGGCGAAGAGCAACGTGTTATCGCGTACGGCATAATGCAGCGGCTTCTTTCCCAGTCGATCGCGGACCAGTAGGAGCCGGCCAGCGCGTTCGTCGTACAGCGCGAAGGCAAACATCCCTCGCAGTTTTTGCACGCATTCGGAGCCATATTCTTCGTACAGATGGACGATGACTTCCGTGTCTGTGTGTGTGGAAAACCGATGTCCGCGGTGTTCCAATTCTGGGCGGAGTTCGAGGAAGTTGTAGATCTCTCCGTTGAAGACAATCCAGACGGACCGGTCCTCGTTGAACACCGGTTGGTGCCCGCCGGCCAAATCGATGATGCTAAGCCGGCGCATGCCCAACCCCACGCCGCCCTTTACGAAGATGCCTTCATCGTCAGGACCGCGGTGCACAATCGCCTCACACATCTGATGAACCACGACGTTGTTGACCGCGCCATTGCTGTGATCCTGCACGATGCCGGCGATGCCGCACATACCTCTATCCTTTCGCAACCACTTTGCCGACCGCATCACGACCTGCATCGGTAAGGCGCGGCCGCTCTCGCTTGAACCGATAGTCGCGGTATTCCCCAGGATTCCCTTCCCGCCCGTCGCAGGCCGCAAGGATGATGTTCACCATTTCACGAGCGGAAACAAAATGGAGCGTTTCGCCCCTTGGCCCGGCAGCGCCCACCAGATCACGCAAAAAATGGGCCATGGGCTCGCCTAAAATTGCATCATCATGCCGCGGATCCATACCATGACAGTGCAACTTGATGAATAACCAGTCAGGCCTGCCCCGTACCGAAATTGCCGCTCGCTTCCAGTTCTCTAATCGGCGGAGACTCGCCGGATTCAGACGGGTCAGCGACCCATTGTCGATGCCAAACCGTCCCCGTCGGATATCCGGCGTCAGAGGTCCCTGCACCATGATCGGGAATATCTGCACCGCTCTTCCACAGGCAAGGTCTCGCCCTTTGCGCTGCGGCGCCCGTTCCGAAAGCGGAAGCGTGCACTCATAAAGGGAGTTGACTTTCCCCGTCTGCGCCCAGTGAAAGACCGCGGTCGGCAGAGTCATATCCGCATAACAACCGGTTTCGAACAGTACCTGCATCTCACTATCCACGCCGCACGCGCGGCCCCGATTGGAGTTCGCGAGTGCGAAGTTCCCGTGGACGAAAACGTAACGCGGCACGGCCATCCCGCCGTCATACGACAAACATCCGTGCTCGTCAGCAAGCCTGTCCCGAAACTCGATCAGTTGTCGGCGAGTGTTCTCGGCTGAATCGGGTGCTCCCGCACCGTGATGCAAGTGGATTTCAACTTCTCCCCAACCCGAGTGGCAGTGGTGTGCGAGTCTACTCAAGTGAGACCCTTCATACTGCTCGGCAGGATAGAAGTAAGTATGAACAAAAGGCCGTCCCTCCGCATCTCGGAACTCTTCGAATCGTCTCGGATATTCAAGACACCACCGCTCCAGCCGTCTTTCCTGTTCTGTTTTGGGAGCTCGGTAAGACCCACTTTCCGGCACAATGGACGGTTCAAAATGATCGGCGAGCGAAAAGATCAGGTGAGTCCGACCGCCGCCAGGATGCCGCCTCAGCCGCTGCCAAAAATATCCCGGTACCCAGCTCCCTCCGTAGCGGAGTTTCTGCTTGAGGCTGATTCCCGCCTTTTTTTTTATCTTCATCTTTGCTTCCGGCCAGCCACTCTTGCTTAACGAACAGGTGCTAGCTCCCCTGCCTGCCTGCTTCCTCTTTGCTGCAATTCAGGCCGAGGCCGCACATTTACCACAAAGTCCTGCTGTTTTTTTTCTTTGGCGATCGCCAACAACACTGAGGTATAGCCCACGGCGAAATAGGGAAAGAACTGGTACGCTTCCGGAGCGAACAGTGCCCCGACAAGGAACCCGATCAGAGAGATATGCAATGCTCGGGCAAGCAAGTCGCTCTCCTCATCCCATGCTCCCATTCGTCTCCACTGCCTTAGGTTGGCGAACCCACGCGCAAAAAATAACAAATAAAGAATGCCAGCTGCGATCCCACCTTCGACCGCTATTTGTAAATAGGAGACGTGAACCTCTCGCCACTCCCCTGAATAATTGGGAAACATGCCCATTCCGATGCCCAGTGGGTAGTGCGCCATGGTTGGGAAGCTAAGCTTTATTAGTCGCCAGCGCTGCTCGAAGGATCCGTGTGCGCTAGTATCCACTGCGTTATTCTCCTGGCCCGATATCGCGAGGAATCTATCTTTTAGGCGTTCCCCGGCTGTCAGCCCGATCACCAGCGTTACCAGTGCTGCCGCGGCGATGAGTTGCGGTCGTCTCTGCTTAACTCCGAACTGCCACAATCCGAATGCGCCGACAATCATCAGCGTGATGAATCCTCCACGAGAAGCGGTCAGGAACAGAGCTGTGCCCATGGCCAGCATCGCTACGATCCACACTACCTTGCTCGCAAGCTTTCTTGTTTGGAGCAGGAAGGCGATACAAAATGGAAGGGACAGCACAATAGCAAATGCCAAGTCATTGGGATTGGAATAGATTCCCCCAATCACCCCTTCTAACCGGGGGTGATTCCGCCCCTTCAATACGGACACGACCGTGATAATCGTCACCGAGGCGGTCTGGATGAAAATGATTCTCCTCAACCGCTTGAAACTGCTAATCCCAAGGAACATGACCACCCAGGCAACCACCGCCTTACTCCAATCCATCGTCTTGAGAAGAGCTCCACCCTTCCACACCGGCGACAGCAGCCCTGCCAGGCAAAAGAGAGCGACGATCCCGCACAAATAGAACGCCTCCCGGGGTAGATCGCGCAGGCTCCGCTTGGAACGACCTGCGCCTAATACAAGTCCTAAGACCGCAAAAATTCCTGAGATCTTTGCCAGAGGGATGTATTTTAGTCCGGGGATCCAGTCCTCCGGCCGAGCGCAATAAACCACGAAAAATGCGCTCAACCAGAAGAATGCTCCACGCAACGGTTCGGGTACGGTAGCCGTCTTCTGCCTCCAGGGGGAACGTTGAGCGGTTTTTCCCGGATCAGCCATCAGAATTTCCCTTCCGACTCACTTTCAAGAGCTGCACTAGTCAGGACAGGGTGTGCAGCGCCTAAATCCGAATGCTTCCCCACCACCCGTCGCAGTGTCTCGCTGAACTTATCTGCAATCAGCGGCCATCCATACTTCTTCGCAAGGATAGCGGCAGCTTCTCCCTGGCGTTGGCGCGCCTCCGAGTTATTAAGCAAGGTGACTACCGATTCGGCAAAATCAACAGGCGAGTCCGCCAGAATCACATCCTTTCCGTCGTGCACATCAAGTCCCTCAGCCCCTATGGTGGTTGAAACCAGTGCCTTGCCGACCGCCATCGCTTCATAGATTTTCAAGCGCGTACCACCTCCTACCCTCAAAGGCACGACTACCACTGCGGCCTCGCGCAGATGCTCGACCACAGAAGAAACTCTCCCCGTTACTTCTATCGAAACATTGGCTAAGTCCTTCACCCGCCGATGCGGACTCCGACCAACGATCCGGAACCTCGCTGTTGGCACTTTGGCTAGGATAAGGGGCCAGATATCTGCGCAGAAATGCTCTGCCGCATCAATGTTTGGTTCCCAGTCCATTGCTCCCACAAATAAGACCAGATCCTTCTCTTGGCCGTGCGGCTCGCCTGGACAAAACTCCTCGATATTGACACCGGTCGGGACTACAGTGATGCGTTCTGGCTCTACCCAGCGACTCATCAGCTTCTTGTCATGGTCCGAGACTGCGATCACGTGATGAAACCGCCGCACCGCCTCCTGTTCGTAGCGCATCATGCGGGAATACTCCAGGCGATAGACTATTTTCCTCGTCCAGTTGGAGGCATTAGCCGCGTGTCTACTCCAAATTTCACTTTCCACGTTGTGCTGGAACAGAACCGAAGGCACTTCAAGTGAACCCGGAAAATTGTTAGCCGCGTCCAGGAAATCCGAGACCAAAACATCAGGCTTTAGTTGTGAGATGCAGTCCCGTAGCTGTTTTCGGACCACGGGCGACGCGAACCGGCTCACAGCATACGGTGCTGCATACACGAGGTGTAACAGGTAGTCAAATCCTCGTGCCCACACTGTGTCGAGGCTTTTGCCGGTGCAGACACAAACCGACCCGGGAAGTTGCTGCTCCAATTGGGCCTCATACTCGCGGTCCGCAATGCCGTCGTAATAGGAGAAGAAAATGACTTCTTCGTGGGTCGCCAGTTGGCGCAAAATATTGTACGAACGGATGTCTCCTCCGCTGTGCACGGGCAATAGCTTATTGGCCTTTACCCAGAGGATTCTCACTGGGTCCACACCTCTTTCCGCCTCGTTAGAAAGTTGGCCAAAGCCACGACCGCTGCAGTATTGAGAACGATCAACGTTAGTGCAGCATTGGCCACGCGCGTAAGCAGCCCTCCGGGAACATCAGTCAATGCCCGAAGGCTGAGCGTGTAAAAGAGCATCTCTAGAAAAAAAAAGCCTCGGTAGGGCTGCTGTGGTATTAGGAGAGGTGCTATCAACATCGCTGCAAGCGCAAAGGGCACTAGCAACCGCAGAAGCTTGTGACTGATGAAGCGAAACCGCAAAGGATTTTTGCTTCGCAGAAGCCATGGAGCTATCTGCAACAATTGGTAATTGCCCGTGAGCGTGCGAACCTTGCGGCGGAACTCTCGTCCAGCACCTAGGTCGGGACTATCCCAAGCTCGCGCCCGCTCGTCAAACACCACACGGGCGCCCTGGCGCGCGACATAAAGAGGCAGATAGACATCATCGAGAATGGTGTCGGCCGGAATCGCAACAAGAAGAACACGGCGAGCGGCGTATAAGGCCCCCGTAGCTCCTACCACTGATCCGGATAAGCTCTCCAGTTCTCGGATTTTCTTTTCGATGCGCCAGTAAGTCCCCATTCCCTTTTCCGATTCCCCTGACTCCACGTCGCCCAGCATCAGCTCGCCGCTGGCGCATCCCACTGCTTTTTCGGCAAAATTTTCCATCAACAAACGAAGTGCATCAGCCTCGATCTGCTGGCGTGCGTCCACAAACAAGACCATCTCGCCCCGCGCGACCGCCAAGGCGCTATTCAGTCCTGCAGCCTTGCCTTTGGGATCAGCAAAAACGAGAATCCGGTACCGACCGTCTTTCGCAGCTTCGGAAAGAATCTGTTCGGTTGAATCTTTGGAACCGTCTGAGACCACGATAAACTCCAGGCGATCCTCAGGGTAAAGCAGCGCCGCCAAATTCTTCAGTTTTCGTGGCAGAGTTTTTTCTTCGTTGCGAACCACCATCACGACTGAAACGAAAGGCAAATAAGAGGCCCGCCGAATGGGGGCCGGATGCACGCGGCTAATAATCCAAAGCCATAGCACATACCCAAAGTACGTGTAGAAGACGACTGCCACTGCGCACCAGAAAGTCACTTTCACTTAGCGGCCCCGCCCGAGCAGCACGATCTTGATGGTTTGGAACATGATCATCAGATCCAGCCCAACGGATGCGTTCTTTATATAGAACAAGTCGTACTGGAGTTTTTCGCGCGCATCTCCCAGCGTATTACCGTACTTGTACTGCACCTGCGCCCAGCCAGTAATCCCGGGTCTCACGGTGTGGCGAACGCCGTAATAGGGGATCTCCTGGCTAAGCCACTCCACAAATTCAGGACGTTCGGGTCGAGGACCGACAAAATGCATGTCGCCTCTCAGCACACACCACAACTGCGGAATCTCGTCGAGACGCGAGCTTCTGAGGAACTTGCCCACCCGGGTAATTCGGGGATCATCATCGGCAGCCCACGTAGCCCCGGTGTCGGCTTCCGCATCTCGCCGCATGGTGCGGAACTTATAGCAATTGAAAACCGAGCCGCCTCGACCGACACGCTGTTGACGATACAAAATTGGCCCCGGAGAACTCAGTCGGACCGCCAACACAATGAAAGGCAAGAGCGGTAATGACACGATGAGACCGATCAAGGCCGCGCTGAAGTTCACCGTGCGCCTGAGCATGCGGTTAAAACTACTGAAGCGAAAGCCTTCGGTGAAGATCAACCAACTGGGATATAGCTGATCAACTTCGATTCGTCCAGTAATTTTTTCCAGCCAAGACGTCGCTTCTTCGACCTTAACCCCGATCAGGCGCAGGGCAAGCAACTCTTCAACCGGAAGAGTTCCCCGACGGTCTGGCATCGCCACGATGACTCTATGGACACCTTTTTGCTGGACGGACTCGGCTAAGTGAGCGGCTACGCCTTCGCGTGTCAACTCACCCTCCACATTTCCTGTCCAGCCAGCGACTTCAACACCAAAGGCTTCCCGGCGCAATCCATCAAGCAGACGTTGTGCGCGATCTCCTGTTCCAAGTACGTAAACGCGTTCGCGGAATCGTGGCTGACAGACGAGCCATGCATACACCGAGCGCCAGCAGAATAACGAAACAGCTAGGATCACTACGCCGGAAAGTGCCGAGTCTTTGCCCGGCAAGAACTCTGGGATGAAATACATAACGGCGCCCAATACGAGCGCCACAAATCCCAGGACGAACAGTATCTTAAATGCCTGGTCGAGTTTGGCGCCGACTTGCGATGAATCATATAAATCGAACCAGTGGGACAGGAGCAGGACCACAGCAGTAAGACCCAAAATTCTCAGGTAGCCGCCCTCAATGAAGAGTGCATTGTTCAGCCTGAGGATGCTGTCCACGCTCCAAAGAGTACCGAGCACAAAAGAGAATCCAACAATCAGCGCCTCCCCAACGAACAGCACCAGGGTGCGTACCGGATAGTAAACGCTAAACAGCCGGATCACTACGTCCCCCTAAACCTTCTGCGCTACCTTTTTCTCGTATACCTCGTAGTAATAGCGGGAGTATGGCGCGGCATGGTTATCGGCACCGTTCAAGACAACCCCAATTAAAGACGGGTCCGGGAATTCCATACGAGCCTTTCGAGCGACATCCGAAGGCGTGACATTGGCGCGAACCACGATCAGAACACCATCGCAGGCCTTTGCGAGGACGCTTGCATCGGAAACTGGTACAGCTGGAGGCGAGTCAACAATAATCCAATCGAAAAGTGGTTCAACGCGCTGCAGCAGCAGTTTTAAGCGGCCATTTCCGACCAATTCGGCAGGATTTTCAATATGCACGCCGCTCGGAATAAAGAACAGATCCGCCAACGGACCACGTTGCATGATGGAAAACTCATCATTCTGACCGAGCAAATATTCCGACAGACCCGGGCCAGGCGCGGTACCCAGCATCTGGTGCAGTCTCGGCCCACGAAGATCTGCATCGACAAGCAATACGCGTCGCCCATGTTGTCGCACCATCACCTGCGCCAGGTTTGACGCGGTAAAGGATTTCCCTTCCTGCGGGAGAGAACTGGTCACGAGTATGGACTTCAGGTTCATTCTTTCGCGCAGGTGATAGAGTCGAGAACGAAGCGTACGGTACTGCTCAGTGCCCTGTTTGTCGTCGTTCCCGTTCAAGAACAGCATGGTGCTCAAGTCAGGCTTCCACTCTTGTTGCGGGCAGCGGGCGAGCAACTCGTCCAGGCTATAGACGCCCGAAAAAGCCGGCGTCGATCCGAGGGAAATGGGCGGCTGCATCGTAGCCACAGCGGCCTCAGGCAACGGGGGCACTTCAAGGACGGTGGCAGAACTGAAGGCCGGTTGTATGGTACTCCCCTGCGTTGCAGCACGGTCCTGTTCAGCTTTTTTCAAAGCTTCGTGAATTCGGCTCATAATTTCCTTTCGTGGGGGAGTTCTTTCTCCTGCTCACGCAAGTGGTCGGCGAGCGTAGCCAGAGACCGCAACGCCTCAACCAGGTCAAACTTGTTCGCTTGTGCCGTGGGCGGGATGGTCTTTGCCGCCGACGTGGTGTTATCACCCAAATCAAAATCTCGAGCGACCGAGTCCACTACTATCGGACCAATCACTCTCTGCTGATCGACGAATGCGCTCACCAGACAGTGTTCACACAAAAGATTGATGACGCGTGGAATGCCTGAGGCGTACTGGTGAATCGAAACCAGAGCCTCGGGCTCGAAAATCTCATGCCCATTCGAACCTGCGATGCGCAACCTTTGTTGCACGTACGCTTTTGTTTCATCGAGCGTAAGTGGGTGCGTCTTCGCGCGCAGAGTCAGTCGCTGCCGCAGTTGGCGCAACTGGGGCTGCCTAAGTTTGTGCTCGAGTTCCGGCTGGCCAACCAGGACGATCTGGAGCAATTTCTCGGTAAAAGTCTCAAGATTCGTCAGCATCCGGATTTCCTCAAGGACTTCGTCCGAGAGGTTTTGCGCTTCATCGACGATCAGCACCGCAGTTTCTCCTGCGCGGTATCGGTCGAGCAGCCAGTTATAGAGCCGTAACAAAACCTGGCTCTTCGCCCTGGAGTCACTTGGAATTCCGAAATCTGCCATCACGTAGTCGAGAAACTGCGTCACATTCATTCGGGAATTGAAGACGAACGCGGTCGCTACCTGCTGCAGCCTGAGCCATTCGAGAAGCTTATTGATCAGTGTGGTCTTGCCAGTGCCAACTTCGCCGGTAAGAAGCACAAAGCCCTTGCGGCTCTGGATGCCGTAGGTCAGGCAGGCCAGAGCTTCTTCCGTGTGGCGCGTCAGAAACAGATACCGCGGATCCGGATTCACATTAAACGGATTGGCTCGCAGTCCATAAAAGTCTTTGTACATGTTGGTTTCCGCCCCAGCTTCTGCTACGCCGACAGCGATTCCTTGTGACCTTCGATCTTTTTGTCTTTCTCCCTGTGCCAAAACTTTCCATTCTTCGGCCAGAGGTTACCGTTTCTTGGTTCTTCCGGGTTTGCTCCAATCCACGGGACGATGACCAGCATTGGCAACTCCAGGACCGCCTCTGCATCAGCCTCAGTTCGGATCGAATTGTCACGAAACTCAAGCCAGAAGGCAAGCGCCGCACCGAGGCCTAGTCCCGCTCCCAACCCGCCCAATGCAAAGAACAGGCGATTAGGAAAGCTGGGTGAATCCGGAAAACTAGCCGGCTCCACCGGGAACATGCGCTCGCCTTGCGACTGATTATTCATCTGCACGGTGAGGTCCGCCGCACTCTTTTTCGCTAGCAGGTCCTGGTAGGACTTTTGGGCAGTGTCATAGTCACGAGTAAGTTGTTTGTACTGCTCCTCAACCGCCGGGCTAAGGGACACGCGCCCCTGATAGGTTGCGATCTCTTGCTGCAATCTCTTTTGATCACGCGTTGCTGCCGTAATCAGATCGTTGTACTGATGAATCTGCAGCCGCATTTGCCGAATTTCCGCAGGCTCCATGGCGGAAGCCTTGTCGTTTTCTGTATTGGCGACATCGGATGAGGCCTTGTTTATATCTGCCATCTTCTTCTTCACCTCGCTGATGTCCGCCTTCGCTTTGATCACGTCCGGGTGGTCGTCCGTGTACTTGGCCTGCAGTTGCAGAAGCTGTGATTGCAAATCGGAAAGCTGCTTTTGCAGAACCTGAGGATTCGTCGACGATTGGGTAGACTGCCAAGCCGCTACCTGCTGGGCAAGCATCGATTCTGTGTATGCTTTGTCTTGCTGGGCGCGATTCAGCGTTTGGGTGTTTGCTTCCAGCTGGGAATTCAACCCCATAAGAATCTTCAGATTGCTCTCTTCATCTCCGGGAAGCTGCCCTACATATTGCTTTTTGAAAGCTGCGAGTTTGGAATCCAGGTCGTCCAGGTTTCGTTTGGTATCCGCAAGACCTCGATTCAAAACGTCGCTCGTGCCACTCGCGGTGGCTTGTACAAACTTCAGATTTTCACTCACAAAAAGAGAGGTGAGTTCATTGCATATCTGTTGTGCATCGCGCGGATTTGGGGCCGTATAACTCACGATGAAGCCGGGCACTGGACTCTGACCGGCTTTGAGCGGCTTTCCGGAAGTATTTCCAATTGACAAGCTGCTGGGCACCGCGTCGACGCGTATGTTCCCGCGAACCGTGTCGATCATCGCAATAACTTCCAGGCCATTCTTTTGCGGATAAAGCTTCTCGATAACTGGCTGAAGGCGACTCTGGCTTAGCACCTGTCGTGACAGAGTGTTGATGCGCGCGGTGAGATCTTCCGGGACAAGCGGTTGCACCATATTTTCGGGGACCTTCTGGCCTTCTACCAGTATCGTTGCTTGGGAGGTGTATTTCGCGGGGAAGACATAGGAAACCAGGAATCCTGCGAGCGGCGCCAACAGCGCGGGGATCAGAAGAACCCTCGCCCTACGGCGCAACATCGCCGCATAATCGTCCATTGTCAGTTCGCGATTCGCAATCATCTCGTCATCCAATCTGGCGCCGACTCACCTTCTGACGCCGCTGAAAATCAACTCTGCAGCCCTGAATCAATCCAGCCGAATCGGCCTTGGCGTCCAGTCCAATCCGATCGTGATCACTTCGCGGTTTGAAATCCGATTGCATTGCGGAAGCCCGCCGCAGTAGGCATGGTCAAACCAGATTTCATTGAACTGAGAGCTGAGATAGCCATGGAGGCTGCGACCAAATTGACGGTGCACAGCTAACCCGGCAAAGCCAGAGTCATAGATATTGGCACTCACTCCCGGACAGGTCGGGAACGTGGGATTCGGGTTGGACTGCCCCGGCAGATTGCAGGTGGACTGCTGCGCAGCGGTCAGGCTCTGCAGGCGACTATTGCGAGAGAAACCAAGGTCAGCACTCACAGTCCAGATCCGATTCAAAGGCCGCGTCGCGGTCAGGCGCGCAAGGTCCGTTTCCGCGCCCGCGAAGATTCCAGACCCGCTGGTGAGAAAGTGTTCGTACCATAATCCCACCATCGTCTTCGGGAAGCGATAGCGGAGCCGGGCCTGCCCAGCTGCCCCAATCCTGGTATGCGGCACTGAGCCGGAGATCTGCCCACCCTGATCCAAATGGCAGCCGGAGATGCCGCCAAGTACGTCGAAGGGACTGCAAGGTAAACTGATTTTGGTGACTTGCGGTCCTGCGGCGATCAACAAGTCCATGCGGCCAGTGATCCTGTGCCCGTACATCCCTTGAATGATGTGAGAGTGAAAAGAAGTGGCAAAGGCATTGAAATCAAATGACTGATATCCGTAAACAACTGCCACCTGCGTATGTGCACTGAGGATTCTGTTGTAAGCACCTTGCGCAGACAGCTGCGACGATCCGAAGAAAGAAGCTCCGTTGGGTTGGCTTCCGTAGAAATGGGTGAACGCATAACCGCCAGCCGCGGTTAGTGCAGATTTCGGCGTTAGGTTCTCTGTCGCGTCTACCAAACTGACGTTCAAGATGCGAGGGGCCAAGCCAAGAGTTCCGAGAGCAGCGCCGCCCCAGAAGGAACCAAACGCTGTGCTTCCGAGAACCTGAATTCCGGAAGATCCAAGGGCACCGTAGGAAGCCCCAAAATTTCCTTCTGGTAAGTAGCTGAAGCTATCGCGGAGCGACAGACTACCGCGCTTCCAAGAGATCTTCTGATCTATGTCCATTTGCTGAAGCGCCTTCCATCCTAGACCATTCAAGTTGTAATAAGCGGCTCCGCCAACGTAGTCCAGCGCCAAATCGTAGTTGCTCCAGAGTCTTCGCAGCACGAGTCTTCCTAATGCGCGCGAAACCGAACTCGTCGACGACCCACCGGTCATGTTGGCAATGTTGGAGTTCGCCGATTCGCTTACGACTGCACCCGGCTGCAAATAACTCAAAGGGGCCGCGTGAGGTTCAAGTGAAGGAAGGTCGAGACCGGAAAGCGGCGGATTTTGACTGATGGGTGGCGGGGCACCTTCCTGTCCGTAGGCAGGTACGGGTTCCTGCGACTGACCACTATTATCGGGTGGTGGCGTCGGATTGTCCTGCCCCCAAGCAGCGCCTAAGCAACAGCACAAAAGTCCGACAGCCCAGATCTTGTGACGTGAGCTCATTTATACCCTTTACGGAACGACAATGGTATCTCCAGGTTTCAACTCAATGTTCTGTTCGGGGTGGTTTCCTTTCACCACGTCCTTATAGTTGAAGGGCAATTTTGTTTGTTTGCCATCCTGAGTGCGCAGAAGATAAGTCGCTTTCGGATTGGCAAACTGTGTAAATCCTGCCTGGGCAAGCGCCTGCAACACTGTCATGTGCGGCAACAAGGATATCGGCCCAGAGTGATTCACTTCTCCCGTAACAAAAATGCGGCGGCTATTCATCGCGGTGACCACAACGGTGACACGCGGATCCGAAACGTACTTTTTGAGTTTTTCAGTAATTGAATCCTTTAATTCCAACGGCGTCAGGCCGGCTGCCGTTATGTCATTGAGAAGGGGCATGGAGATCTTCCCGTCAGGACGAACTGGCAGCGTCTCCGACAGATCAGGTTCTTTCCACACGGAGATGTGCAGCGTATCATCCGCTCCAATCACATAATCCGGCGAATTTTCGGGCGGCTTAGCAGGTGCCGCCGCGGCGTTGACCGTGGTATCGCGCTTGTCCGCATTACTACTGCTCAAGTTTGACTGCGCGGACAATCCGAGTGCGAACAGCGTCGCGCTTAGAAAAAAGACAACCTTCATGTTTCTGCTCATAAGTACTCCGGCGGAGCTAAGGCGTGCTGTACCCTTCGCATCCGATTTGCTTCAACTTGTAGAGAAGCGCTTTATAGCTGATCTGTAGTTCCTGGGCTGCGCGCCGGCGATTCCAACGGGTTCGCGTCAGCACGTTGAGGATCAATTCTTTCTCCGCTTCCTGAGAAGCTGCCCTTGAGACTGCTTTGAGCGAAATTCCGTTGTGTTGGTTGCTGCGTTCCTTGATCAGAAGGGCACGCAGGCCACCCATTGCAAGTCGCTCATCTCCCAGGGCCACCAACACGCGTGCGGCGTCTTCTAGTTCCCGGAGATTGCCAGGCCAGGAGTATTCCTGAAAAAGCCGCAAGGTGTCTGGACTCAACTTCGTGACAGCACGTCGATACTCATGCGCATAACGCTCGAGGAAATTCTTTGTCAGTGATGGGATATCCTCCCTCCTCTGACGAAGTGGAGGTAATCGGAGGCATACGCTGCTTATTCGATAATACAGGTCTTCCCGTAGTCTACCTGCTTTGACCTCAATCTCTAAATCCCTAGAGCTGCCGCAAACGACCCTGGGGGCGAGATATTTTTCGGCTCCTCCGAGCAACGCATCGCGGAGGTGCGACTGAGAAACCAGGCTCAAGTCCGAAATCTCATCGAAGAACACAGTTCCTGCACTTCCTTTGCCATAGACGGCATCCAGCTCTGCAGGTATAAGCGACGAGCAGCGGAACCAGACAATCGATTGCGCGCTGTGGCGCGATAGTTCGTGAATGCGCTGCGCCGTGGCGTGCTTCCCGGCTCCGCGCTCGGCGAGTAACAAGACTGTCACCTCGCTCTGAGCAAGCTCCCGGATTACCGCTTCTACGGGTCGCATACTGGAGCTCACACTCTCGAGAAGTGACTGCGCTGAGACTCTGTTTTGGTAGCTCAGAGCACCCTCTGTGGTGTTCGGGAGTGATTTGCCCATTCGTGACCTTCCCCGCCGAGGCCCGGAAAAAATCTGCGCAGAGTTGGTTTTGACTGCAAGACAATTGCCGATCAAGCAGCCGGCGGGTCGAGCCATCAAGTAGAGTTTTCCTGCCTTATTCTCAGTAAGTTACAAGTATAGAACTTCCGCGGACGGTGGATCGCCCGAAGGTGTGTACAGCGATGGCAGTAGTAGTATCACGTGAAAATAGGAAAAATTTTGCTCACAAGTGCCCAAACTTCGGGCCCAAAATATCCCAACGAGGTTACTCTCAGGTTACAAAATGACGAAAAGACCAGGAATCTTCGATTTCCGATCAGAACAGACCGCTCTCAAACGAAGAAGTTTCATTGCGTAGTTTCGTACGTTTCGCTTATGCTACTTTTTCGTCGTCGGATTTCACAGTGGGACTGGTGAGTCAATTGGCGCAAACCGAATTGTCAAGCCTGCGCCGCGAATCCACACGCTTTGCGTCACTTCCATTCTGGCAACTTGGAATTCTGGCTGTGCTTTCCTTATGGGTTTACTGGCCTACCCTAACGCACCTAGTTGGACAATGGTGGCACGACCCGAATTTTTCTCACGGCTTCTTCGTTCCACTTTTCTCAGGTTTTGTCGTTTGGCAGCAGCGTGAGCAACTCTTCGCACTCGATCGCAAACCGTCCTGGTCCGGCATCGCGATCTTGCTCATCGGACTGATGATTCTGTTAGTCGGCCAGATGGGCGCTGAACTCTTCCTGGCGCGCTCATCCTTTCTTCTGCTATTAGCCGGAGTGGTAATTCTATTCTTCGGCTGGAAGGTTTTTGCTGCTGTACTCTTTCCCTGGGCTTTCTTGCTTTTGATGATCCCCATTCCGGCGCTGCTTTTTAACCAGATTACGTTTCCTTTGCAGTTGCTCGCCTCAAAAGTTTCTGCCGGCATTCTTCCGCTGTTTGGAGTGCCCATCTTGCGAGAGGGGAACGTGATCAATCTCTCGTCGATGGCTCTGGAAGTTGCCGAAGCCTGCAGCGGCATCCGATCGTTGCTGTCACTCCTTACGTTGGCAATCATCTACGGCTATTTCATGGATACCCGGCATTGGGTACGTTGGGTGCTCGCATTGGCTTCGGTTCCGATCGCCGTGGCGGCAAACAGCATTCGAATCGTCGGTACCGGATTGCTTGTGCAGTATTGGGACGCAGAAAAGGCGGAAGGGTATTTCCATGCCTCATGGGGCTGGATCATTTTCGTCGTTTCTCTATTGATGTTGTATGCGCTGCATGCCTTAATTTGCTGGATTTGGCCCAGTGAGGCGAGGGCTCATGAATAGCGCAAATAGTCGCTTCATCTGGGCTGCGTTTTTGATTTTTTCTGCTGCGATGGTGTTGCAAGCTCGTCAACGCAACGAACTATTCCCCTCGCGTTCACCGCTGCAAACGTTTCCTCGGCACATCAATGCCTGGTCGGGAACTGACATCGCGATTGACAACGATACGCTGCAGATTCTGGGGGCGGGTGAGTTTTTGTTACGCACTTACAGAAGTGAGGAATCAGATCCGGATATCAATCTGTTTATCGCGTACTTTCCGAGCCAGCGTGCCGGCGACACGATTCACTCACCGCGCCATTGTCTGCCGGGTGCCGGCTGGACGCCAGTGGAGAACACCCGCACGATGTTGAGCATGCCAGGACACGCCCCATTTCCCGCGAACCGATACGTAATCGCCCAGGGTGACTCGCGGCAGATAGTTCTGTATTGGTACTGGGCACACGATCGCGGAATCGCCAATGAGTACTGGGCAAAGTTCTACCTGGTCGCCGATTCTCTAAAGATGAACCGTAGCGACGGCGCCTTGGTCCGTGTTATGGCAGCGATGTATCCTAACGAAACCGCTGACGCTGCCGAGCAACGGCTGCTTCCTTTTACCAACGGAATCTTGCCGCTTCTCAATAATTACATTCCCCGCTGAGGTTCTGAAATTGTGCATATGCTCAGGCGCGGATTGCCGATTTCGCGACAAAACGATCAGTATTATCATATTGCACGCGCACGCAACCCTCTCCTTATGTCGGTTTCGCCGGAGATTTAAACCATGAATCGCGCTACCACGATCCGCTTGCTCATGTCCTGCTGTCTGCTCGCCGCATTTTGTACGAGTTGCTCACGAGATCCCAATGTTCGCAAACAGAAGTACTTCGATAGCGGCGAGAAATACTTCGCGCAGGGAAAATACCGCGAAGCGGTCATTCAGTACTCCAACGCGGTTTTGATTGATCCACGATTCGCCCAGGCACATTTTCAACTCAGCCAGAGCTATCTGAAGCTGGGCGACACGAGCAGGGCATTTCAGGAATTGAATCGGACGGTCGAACTGGCCCCGGACAACTATCGCGCACACACCGACATTGCCAATCTTTTGGTTACGGTACGGAATCCTGACGGCTCGGTACTTCAGGATGCGCTGAAACAGGCGAAGCCTCATCTCGATCTTCTTCGCGAAAAACTCCCGAACAACCCGGAGACGCACGAGGCTTGGGCGAACTATTATGCAGCCCAAAATGATCTCACCTCGGCCACTCAGGAGGCAGAGCAGGCAATCAGCTCGAATCCGGGTCGGTCTGAGTCCTATTTGCTACTGGCGATTCTGCAGATTCACTCCAATTTGCCCGACAAAGCCGAGGCCAGCCTGAAGAAGGCGGCGGAGACTGATCCCAAATCCATGAACGCACAACTCGCGCTGGGTGGTTTCTATCAGTCACATAACCGGCTTGCGGACGCGGAGCTGCAATTCCGACATGCGGTGGAGGTGGATCCCAAGAGTCCCGCGCCCCGTGCAGCGTTGGTGCGGGTGCTGATCCAGGAAAACAAGCGGGATGGGATCGAATCATTTCTGCGGCAAACCAAAAAGGACCTGCCCGATGTTCCCGAAGGTTATCGCATGCTGGGCGATTATTACTTCGCTTCCGGAGACATGGACAAAGCGGCCACCGAATATGCATCTCTTTTCAGCGAGCACCCTAAGGACTCTCAGACGAAGAAGAACTACATCCAGATCTTGATCTTGAAGAATCGGCTCAGCGAAGCGACAAAATTGAATAATGAGATCCTCAAAGGGAATCCTCACGACGTCGAGGCTTTGGTCTACAAAGGACAGATCCAGATCCGGCAGAACGATGCGGCGGGCGCGGTTGAGTCTTTGCAGAGCGCGCTTTCCAATGATTCAGGAAACGGCATAGCTCATTATCAGTTGGGAATTGCCTATGCGAAAGAGCATGATTTGGCGCGAGCGGAATCGGAGTGGCGAGAGGCTGTTCGCACTCACCCCGAGATAATTGATGCCCAGCGCAACCTCGCGGACCTCGAACTCAGTCGTGGAGAGATTGACGCGACATTGCAGACGGCGCAACAGATCATTAGCGCCCAACCGTATTTGGCCGATGGGTACGTGATCAAGGGGATGGCGGATCTTGCCCGGCAAAGATACAGCGATGCGCAACAGGATGCAGAGGAGGCAATGAATCGCGCGCCTCAAAGCGCCATTCCATATTTTCAATTGGCAAACATTCAGTTGGCGCAAAAGCATTTCCCAGACGCCGAGAAGTTTTACCAGAAGAGTCTCGACAAGGATCCATCGTCTTCCCAGGCCCTCGGCGGCCTAATGAATACCTATGTCGCACAAAAGCAGTACGACAAGGCCATCGCAGCCGCCAATGCGCAAATCGTGAAATCTCCGAGCAATAGCGATTTTTACGATCTTCTGGGAACTGCCCTCTTTAACGGCAAGAAAGACCTGCCCGGGGCTGAAGTCGCCCTCAAGAAGGCCATCGATCTCGACAAGACCAATACCGATGCGATTGAGAAGCTGGGCAAGGTTCAAGTTCAGCAAGGAGCTTCTGATCAAGCCCTCGCACTCTATGTACATTCGATAAAAGACAATCCCCGCGAGGTCCGGTTCTACATCCTTGCTGGAGAACTCTACGAAGGCAAGCAGAACTGGGATCAAGCGAAGGCTTTGTACGAGCAAGCACTCGGCATCTCTCCCGATCATCCGTTGGCTTCGAACAACCTGGCTTACGTGATTCTCGAGCAGGGTGGAAACGTAGATGTCGCCATGAATATGGCGCAAACGGCACGTCGCGGGATGCCGGACTCCCCAAACGCCGCCGATACCCTGGGATGGGCCTATTACCACAAGGGCATATACCAGTCTGCTATTAGCCAATTCCAGGAAGCTTTGAAACTGAACGAAAAAAATGGAGCACCCGATGACGCAGTGCTTCACTACCATCTCGGCTTGGCTTACCAGAAGGCAAATCAAATGTCGCTGGCACGACAGCAACTCGAGAAGGCGGTGAAGATCAGTCCTGACTACACGGATGCTCGTAAGGCCCTGGCAGAGCTCCGCAGTTAGCGGACTGTATCCATTGGTGAATTAAAGCCTCAAGCAAAAATCGGGCGCTAAGGTCTGTGGATGGCAAGAGGAACCTTCATGCAAGAGTCAGGGAATTACACGCAAGCCGGGCTATGCAACCAAGAAAGGATTGGCTCTCAGTCGGCAGCGACTTGCTGTTTCGGCACTTCTTCCTCACGGCGCGCGATCCGATTAGATGGCAGACCTGCGTCGCGAATCTTGTAGAGCAGAGCTCGATAGCTAATGCTCAAAGCGCGCGCTGCCTGCTTGCGATTCCAGTGGTGGTTCTGCAAAACTTTTAGAATCACTTTTCGTTCGAGTTCGCGCACTGCCTGCCGAGTCAGCTTCTTCAAAGAAATCGGGCCGTCGAGTGGAATCTCCGTATTGAAGAAATCGGAGTTGCGGGGCGCCAGGTCTGTAGATATCACCTCTTCATTGCCGAGGATGACGTAGCGTTTAATAAGATTTTCCAGTTCCCGGATATTACCCGGCCAGTGATATTTCCTTAGCGTCAGCATCATCTCGTTGGAGAGAGAGCGCGCGCGGCAATTGTATTTCCGGTTGTGGTACTCAAGGAAATAGTTCACCAGCTCAGGAATGTCTGCTACGCGTTCGCGTAACGCTGGCAGATGCAGATTCACGACATTGATGCGATAAAAGAGGTCTGAACGGAAGGTACCGTTTTCGATTTCCTGCTCGAGTTTGCGATTCGTCGCGCATACCACTCGGACTTCAACCTTCTTGTCTTCCTGCGCGCCGATTCGGCAGAATTGTCCGTCCTGCAACAGTTGCAGCAGCTTCGACTGCAACGACATATCAAGTTCCGAGATTTCGTCGAGAAAGAGGGTTCCGCGATGAGCCATCTCGACTCGCCCTGGCTTGACACCATACGCGCCGGTGAATGCGCCTTTTTCGTATCCAAACAGCTCGCTTTCGAGCAGGGTGCCCGGAATCGCGGGACAATTTACTTTTACCCAAGGGCCGCTCTTCCAAGGAGACGCCGCGTGGATCATCCTGGCAATGATGTCTTTGCCGGTTCCGCTTTCCCCTTGAATAAGAACTGGAACGTTGGCTCCTGCCAATTTTGTAAGGCGGTCCCGGACTGCTTTCATTGACTCGGTGCGGCCAAAGACGATTGCTTCCGGCGGCATTTCACCCAGCGGTTGGACGAGCGTGTTTACGTTTGTCATGATTGTTATCTACCAACTGGGGGGAGCAACTCTCTCAATGCACCCGGAGAACCAAATTCCGCTGTTCCACGGAGTAATGACTAAATCTAGTGTATGTATTTGAGGGATATCAACTTACCAAAGAACCGAGAAGTCACACCCCAGTCACCGTGGACTGGTCGCAAGGGTAACATTTTCCGGTAACCAGTGCGCAAACTTTTTCACAATGTTGAAACGGTTTTCCTCTGCTTGGCGGTGGGTTTGTCGCTTACTGGCAACGGGTGGGTAAACTTTAATCCGAGAAGATAATATCCGTCGGCAGGAGTGGTTCGAAGTGTCTTCGCTCGGAGCGTTCGCGCGGCGCTCGGTAAAGGGGCCATCGCCGCAACCGGAGCGCTCGGAATCTCCAGTCTTATCTGGCTAACCGTGGGTAAGACACGGCGGATGGCGACCAGCATCCCACCGGCACTCACATTTAACGACGTGGCAAATTCCAGAAACTCCTTACCCTTGCGGTCACGGCTTCGTACAAAAACGGGAATCGCGAGTGGTAACCTCGACCACCTCCGCCGCTCATGTGCGGATCGACTCCCATTCATGGCAGACCTCTCCATAGCGCCCCTTCCCCGCTGGTAGGCGAGCACATGATGGGCCAATTATCAGTTGAATGCCCTACGAAAGAGGAATGCAGACCTACGATTCGAGGTCGACTAGCCCCAAAAATCAAAATGAAACTGCATAAATCGCGGAGTTATATTCGTCTTACATTCGCCTCTACGATTTTGCGGAAGTGAGGCCTCCTCACTCCAGAAGTGCAAGGTTTTGCTACACTTGGGTAATTCCGTTGCATTTTTCATTGACAACCGAGAATCGCTGTCTTACGATTTCTTCTAACCAGCACTCTTTCAGCAAGTTGGGGTGCGGTATTTTCCTCCCCGCATTCATCTTTGTTATTCCGAATGGCCTCCGCCCACAAGAACGCGTGTGTTTCGGAACCCGGAGTAAAGGCTGCACCGGTACAGGGGATCCCTGTCAACTCTGACGGTGACGTTCCCAGCCCAGAGAACCTGCTGCAGGATTACAAAGACCTTCGCGAGAAGTTTGACCGCACCACCAATGCCCTGGCGTCTGCCGCTCACGACTTAAAGACTCCACTTTCGATTCTCAACGGATACGTCGAGCTACTGCACAGCGAGAAGCTGGGTCCCCTCAGCGAACGCCAACGGGAAGTGTTGCAAGACATGCGTGATAGTGGAAAGCGCCTGCAGGACTTTATTCAGGACTTTCTCACCTACAGCGCTTTGGAGACTGGCGGGTTACGCATGCAATTTGAAACCGGAGACCTGAACGAGTGTCTCTCGGGCGTATGCCGGTTGTGGTCCAATCGATTTCAGCAAAAAGGAATTGCCCTATATTTTCTCGCGAATGACAAGCTGCCGCTTTTTCCTTTTGACGCACCTAAGGTGGAGAGGGTCATCTCGAATTTGCTGGAGAACTCGTTCAAATACACGCTATCGGCTGGAACAGTCTGGTTGCACGCTGAGCCGTATATGTGGGAACGCCGCGCCGCATCAGTACCGTCAACGTCTGAGCGCCGCAGGCAGAATACGTCTCATCCCAACTCGGTGAAAGTCAGCGTCTCCGACACGGGCCCCGGAATTCCTGCTGAGTTTCACCTCGAAGTTTTTGACGACTTTTTTCGCCTGCCCGGAAGTGAAAACCAGGACGGCATGGGATTAGGTCTTGCCATTGCTCGCCGGTTGGTCCACGGAATGGGCGGCAAAATCTGGGTTGAAAGTGATCCCGGCGCGGGCTGCAAATTTTCATTCTTAATGCCGTTTAAACCCGCTGCGGCGGCTGCCAGCAAAGGAAAACATCGATGAAGCGGACGGCCAAGATCCTGCTTGTAGACGACGAACCGGGCATGCTGCGCTATATCAAGACGCTGCTCGAAGTAGACGACTACAAGGTCGAAACAGCAACAACGGGCGAAGAAGCGCTGCAGCGCGTCGAGAAAGGACTTGAACCGGATCTGGTGTTGCTGGATGTGCTGATGCCGGGCATTGACGGCCTCCAGACCCTGGAGCAACTCCGGCAGAAGCAGCCAAGCATGAAAGTCATCATGCTCTCTTGCGTGAGCGATACGCGTAAGGTCGTGCAGGCGATGAAACTTGGTGCCCAGGACTATCTGACCAAGCCATTTCAGAAAGCTGAATTGGACGCCGTGATCGATCTCAGCCTTGGCGAAGGCAAACAAAACTTCAGTGGCGAGGTAGAGGAACTTGCCGAAGACGTCTTCTTTGTTGCTGCCAGCCCGGCAATGCGCAAGATTCGTTCACAGGCTGCGCTGGTGGCGAACGTGGATATTCCCGTGCTACTGCTGGGAGAGAGTGGCACCGGTAAAGAAGTTTTGGCGCGGTTGATTCATAAGCTCTCACCGAGGGCTCATCGCACATTCTTGAAAGTGAATTGTGCCGCGGTTCCGGCCGACCTGCTGGAGAGCGAATTGTTCGGATACGAACCCGGCGCTTTCACCGGTGCGACGCATGCCAAGCCTGGAAAATTCGAATTGTGCAACAAAGGCACGATCTTACTCGATGAGATCGGGGAGATGCCGCCGCTGTTGCAGGCAAAGCTTCTGCACGTTCTGCAGGACCAGCAGTTCTCTCGTCTGGGAAGTCGCTCGGTAATCAAAGTCGATGTCCGAATCCTGGCGGCGACGAACATCAACATTCCGGAAGCGCTCGCAACCAAGCGTTTGCGCGAGGATCTCTACTATCGGCTGAATGCATTCACGCTGAGCTTGCCCCCACTCCGCGACCGCAAGGAAGAGATTCCAATCCTGCTGAAGCATTCCATGACGCGCATGGCCGAGCGGTACGCCCGACCACCGCTGCCGCTTTCCCCGGCACTGCTGGAGGCGTGTCATAACCATTCGTGGCCGGGAAACCTGCGCGAACTCAATAACTTCTTAAAGCGCTATCTCATTCTCGGTGACGAGAACCTGGCGGTCACAGAACTCCTCCCGCGGAATGACGGCAACGGAGGACAACAAGGAGAGCATGCGAAGGCAACCGAACCGGGTGGGTTGAAATCCCTGGCTCGTTCTGCCAAAGATGAAGCGGAAGCCCAAGCGATCACTCGCGCGCTAGAGCAAACCAACTGGAATCGCAAGCAGGCTGCTGCGATTCTTCAGATCAGCTATAAGGCACTTCTGTACAAGATCCGTCAGTACGGGATCGCCGAGGCGCGCGGCCATCATAAACTCTCGGCCGGGGCGTAAAGTCCTCTAAGTAGTAGAGAAAAAGCCCACGGTCGAAACCGTGGGCTTCTTGCATGCCAGAAAAATCGTCTACGGAACCGTAAGTGTGATGTTCTGGCTCTTCGAATTGGTTCCTGACGATGCGGTGACTGTAATCGTGTATGTTCCGGCAGGAGTTCCACTGACCGGCGTTTGCGTCGTGCTATGGCTGCAAGCGGGTAAGAGCAGGAGTAATGCAAAGATCGTACAGAGCATGGATATTCCTACGACCTTGCGACGCCGGCGGTCACCACCGATTCCCAGGAACGCGATTCCCGGAATTACGAGCCAGAACGCATAGAAGTGCCTTTTGAAGAGACTCGCTGCGGGAGTGATGGGCCGAGCCGTCGTGGGAATCGTCAAAGTTACAGTCGAACCGCTTGAACTCTGCAATGTAACGGACGTGCCGGGATTGAAGGCGCACGATGAACCGGCCGGTGCGCCAGTGCAAGACATCGTGATAGGGGAACCGAACAGCGGTTGCGGCGTCAGCGAGACTGTATAGTTCGCCGGAGCACCCGCCTGGGGGACACTCTGATTGAGCGGCGAAACGGTCATTTTGAAGTCCGACATCGTTGCTGACACCGAGGTCTGCGCCAAGACGATGTTGCCCGGCGCTATTGCCGAAATCGTTCCACCATTAAATGCCACAGAAGATGAAGCGTTAACCGATGTCGGAGTCGCCGTGATTGTTAGCGTGGCAGTGGATCCCGCTTGCAACGAGATCGGTCCGCAGCTGATTCCTGTGCCCGTACTCCCTGCACCGCAGGTCCCCGCACTGATGCTGCCTGTGATGTTGGTGAGCGGAACGCCTGTGGCGGCCATATCCGCGAGGATCGTAATGTTGCTGGCGAGGTCCGGCCCGCCATTTGTGATCGTGTACGTAAACGTTGCAGGGTTTCCCGCCGCGATAAGGCTCTGGTTCGTGCCCAATCCGAGAACTCCGGAGATCGAGATACTGACCGCCCTGCCCAATTGAGTGACGAATGCGTCATAGCCACCGGCAAGAATCGTGTTTTGCGCCAGCGGCTTCGCCACTAATAGATATGGGGAATTTGTGTCGCCGGATACATAGGTATCTTGATTAACGTCGAGGGCAACACCAGTGCCTGACGAGACAAATGGGTCGGGTGGCGTACATGGTGGCACCGCGAGAGTGTTGCAGTTTCCTCCAAAATACGTTGCCCACGACGCCGTGGTCGTCTGTCCCGTTACTGCCACAGTGTTGATCCGCGCGATAAATGCGGCTTGAGCTTCGGTGAGCTGGCCCTGAATGGAACTCGGATTGGGATTCAGCGGGAAAGTGCCATCAGTGCCAGTAAACCCGGACTTCGTAGCTCCTGTTATGATTGCCCCGCTATTCGAATCTACGGTAATGGCAGTTCCGGCCTCGTCCTGACTTCCGCCTAGGTATGAGAAATAGTTCAATGCAACGGTTGTCGTAGACCCCGAAGTAATGGTTGGATTTGTTATCCGAGCGACAAACGCGTCGTTGGGTGGACTTGTCTGCGACGTGCACGTGACGACGCCTGTAGATGGAGTTTGGGGCAAATTGTTGAGGCATCTTTGGAACGAGGCAAATGTACTTACGAAAGCTGGATTGATAAAGTCCTGAGAGTTCGTAGTACCAACCACATATACGTTGGCAGCGCCTGTGTCGAGTGCGATACCAGCGCCTGTGTCGGTCCCGGTTCCTCCGATGTAGGTCGACCAGACCAGTTGTTGCGGTGGCGACACAGTCGTCGTACTTAGTTTTGCGGCAAATGCGTCAGGTATGGTCGGATCGGGCGCTGTACCGCAGGATTGCGGCGGAAGTATTACCGCCGGTGGCGGCGAATTCAAGCACGGTTGGTACGCATTCTGAATCGGAAAATCGCCTGCACCTATCGCTGTTCCGCTGTACGTAAAGTTCGTCGTACCCGTGAAGTAAACGTTCTGGTTCGTGTCAACAGCAATTCCGCCACCAGTCGCAATCGGCAAAGTGGAGCCCGTCGGAGGAGTAAAGTTCGCCCCTCCAAAGTACGTTGAATACGGAATGCTCGTGAATCTGGTGCTGTTGGTGTTTACCTTCGTCACAAAAAACTGAATGGCTGCAAACGAAAACTGCTGAAATGCTTGCAGGTTCGGAACTGTACTCGCCGGGAATTGGACGGCATTGCTGGCGACGTTATTGGACGTTGTAGTTCCCGTGACGTACAGATTCCCGGAAGAATCAATCGTCATTCCGCTCGCAGTATCAGTGCCGTTTCCGGACAAATATGACGAATAGTGCAGCGCGGTGAAGTCAGACTGAATTCTCGTTACGAAAGCATGTGTAGTTCCAGTGCTGCCGGCGTAAATGGTCGCCTGATATGCGTTGGTTGCCGTGGTTGGAAAATCAGTAGACGAGGTCGTTCCCGCAAGGTAGGGATTGCCACCTCCATCGACCTGGATTCCGACCGGGCTATCCGTACCGCTCCCTCCCAGGTAAGTGACGTCGTCGAGAGTGGCGGCTATCGATCCGAGCGGCGGTGTGATTTTTGCGATGTAAACATTCTGTGCGCCCTTGAGCGTCTGCTGCAGCGAGCCCGCCGTGATGCCGGGAAGACTGGCAGACGTCGTCGAACCCGCCAGATAGACATTCAGGTTTCCATCGACTGCTACGAAGTTGCTGAGCTCGTCTCCGGTGCCACCAAAGTAGGTGGCAAAGTTCAGGACTGGATCGATGATCAGTTCGCGGGAATGGTCATACGGGGCAATCGCGAAACCTGCGCGGTTATTCCCGCGGAGAACGAAACTGGCTTCGATCGCTTGTTGCTTGCCCGCAATTTCCTGATAGACGCGAGGCGCCTGCAGTGTCATGCTCCCGTGGCTTGCGTGAATGAGCAGCGCTCCGTCCTTTAGTTCCAGCTTTCTGGCGCCGTCAAATTCGAGTTCAGCCTGACTGGGATCCGAACCGGGGGCCACTTGAAAGTCGTACTCGAGATGGCCTTCGCGTCCGTAGAAAACGAGATTAATCCCGGAATAAACATTCTCGTAGCGAACGCGGGCAAAATGCGGCAGGCCGGTACGCCACTTCGAAGGATCGCTTCCGATAAAGTAGTTGCTTTTCCCTGGCAGCAGATTGGTCGCGCTCAAACTGGCCTGCGGATTCGCCCCCACAAGCTTCATCCGCAGGAATTCCAGGGTCGGGGTCGATGGATTGCCAGATGCTGAAGCACTCTTCTTCGGCTCGTTAGAGGCTAAACTCAGGATCGCGCCGTTAGATCCGAGAAAAAGGCTATATCCGGCGCCACGGCTAATGAATTTTGCTCGCGCGTCCGACGAATCAAGGTTCCCCTGCCCTTGATTAGGCTCGAAATAAAGCGGCAATCCAGCTAATAGCGAAGGCGCCTGGGACGACAGGTCCGCGCCACTGGTTTCCTTAGCGGCATCCGTCTTAGGGAGGACGCCCGATCTGGTACCAGTTTGCCCAAGGAGGCCAGGAATGGTGGGCCGGGCAGCGACTTGACTCTTGCGAGAGCCAACCCAGAAAAGCGAGCATCCCGCGGCCAGCAAAACCACCCCGGCCGCCAAAACACGAATTTGCACGACGGGTGTTCCACCCCAACGGCGCTCAACGCTCACTCGTTCCTCCAATGTCAGATCAGTACTCGTTCTCAATTGCTTCGCTCAGATCAGTGGTGAGGTGACAAATGCACGGGAACTTGACCGCAGACCGACGCACATCTACAGGGCGAGTGTTCGCCCTCAGCTCGATGGTCACTGGAACTGGCGGAAAAAATTAAATAACTACTTAAACATCTTACGGATAGGCAAGTCAAGCCGCCTCGGCCTCCACCCGCTCCAAGTTTTGTCAGATGCGACCGACCCTAAGGAAAGATGCTGCAAGGCATGCGAAAAAGGATGCCCTTCTGAGGAGCACGCTTCACTCACCTCAACCAAACCGAGCCATGGTCATCTTGAACCGCTGACGGCTGTCGATGAAGGCGCACGGCCTGTCATAATTCCGATCGCTAATCCCCCAATCGCGCCCGCCAGGATTCCGATCAGAACCAGAAATTTCGCATTCTCAAGGATGGAAGTTTTGTGTCTCACGGGTGAGCCCCCAAATGTACGAGTACACAGATTCTATCCCAGTTGTGGGCAGAAAGAGGTACAGACTGACGAAATCCTCGCATCCGTGTGTGAGGTGGAACTGCACATCGTCATGCAATACGTTTCATCCGGAGCAAGATCCTGGCTGGAGGTACCACGCAAGCCGATGATTTTGCAGGCTTGGACTTTCGGTGTATGAGTTAAGGCATGGCACCGGAATTGCTCTCATTCCGATGTCCTCCGTCACGACGCCCTCCTCCAAAGTCTCTCGCCATGCCCGTTTCCAGTTGACTCCGGGTAACCGAAGCAATTCTTGTGACATTTTGCTGTTGCAAACTGCTAAGAATTTTATAAATTGAATCTCGGACGTTCGGCTTTGCAGTCTGGATTGTTGGCGTTGGCTATGAGTATTTTCGGCGATTTCGCGCGGTCTGCGGACTATGCAACCGAATTCACAGGAACGGCGGGCAATGCGGCGTTTCGACATGCGCCTGCCTGCGATCGTCAAGCTCGAGGGCGCCAATGAGTTCCACACGGAAACTCAAAATGTAAGCGCACGTGGCGTTTTCTTTTATTTGGACCAAACGGTATCCTCTGGCACCAAGCTCGAAGTCACCCTGACCTTTCCTCCTCATGTCACTCTCACGGATGCCGTTCGCGTGCGATTCCTGGCACGTGTGATCCGAGTCGAGGCTCCTCTTCCCTCCGCGCGGATTGGAGTCGCCGCCATGATTGAGGACTACCAGTTTCTCCGTTCGGCCAGCGGCAGCCCCGACTTTCTCACTGCGTTACAGAATGAGTGGAAGAACACGCACTAATCGCGGCATGGCATCTCGCTAAGTCACGCATACTGGCTCTGATAGAGTAAGTCTCCTGCCATGAAACTGTCGGTCGTCATGCCCGTGTTCAACGAACGAGCCACGCTGCGCACAGTTGTCGAGCGGGTTCTATCCGCCGGGCTCGAGGTCGAACTGCTCTGCATCGACGATGGATCGACCGACGGGTCACGGGAGATATTGTCTGATTTGGAAAAGCAATACCGAGAGATGCGGGTATTGGTTCAGCCCCGCAATATGGGTAAAGGGGCTGCCCTTCGTAGGGGCATCCAAGAGGCCACCGGGGATTACGTCATCATTCAGGATGCCGATCTGGAATACGATCCGAGCAACTACCGTTCCCTGCTGGAACCACTGGAGGCCGGTCAAGCCGATGTCGTGTACGGATCGCGTTTTGTCGGGTCCGGCCCGCACCGGGTTCTCTACTTCTGGCACTCCGTCGGGAACCGGGTACTCACATTGATTTCCAACATGATTACCAACCTGAACATGACCGATATGGAGACCTGCTATAAGGTCTTCAGGCGCGAGATCATCCAAGTCATCCCGTTGGAGGAAGACCGGTTCGGATTTGAACCGGAGATCACCGTCAAAATCGCCAAACGGCAGCTTCGCGTTTATGAGGTGGGTATCAGCTATTGGGGCCGCACCTACGCTGAGGGAAAAAAGATCGGATGGAAAGATGGACTCCGGGCGTTGTGGTGTTTAGCGAAGTACGGTTTGAAAGAACGGCGTGTGCCCGAAGCAGTGGCGAGTGCTCAGAAGGCTTGACCCTGCGTTCCGTTCAGCTACTTCTTTCCGAGATCCTTCAACTGTTGTCGCAGGTGGCTGAACCTTCGAACCAAGCTGCCAAGGTAGACACCGTGGATCACCCAAGTCGCAATGTAGGCGGCGAATAGAAACTTGACGGCATTCATTCGGACCTCCTGCTCAGGGGCAAACTGGTCTTAGAGGCGCCTGCGCCAACGAGTGACTCCATTGCATGGGCCTGCTCCACTTCGCGGTGCAGCAATTCCAAACGAAATCGCGACCAGCAGACAAGAAACGCAAAGCAAAGAAATGCCATCCAGTTGATCAGTAGTACGTGGAGCATTCTCGGATCCATGGATCCGCCTCCGCCGATCACTGGCTGTGGGTGCTGTGTCCGGAAGAACCAGATCGAGAAATAAACGAGGGGAACATCCAATGCGCCAAAAACAGCCAGTGCCGCCGCCAGCATCTGCGTCTGGGCGCTGCTCGAAAACCGCCGCAGCACCAGGTAGCTGACGTAAATCAGCCACAGAACCAGGGTCGAGGTCAGGCGAATATCACCGGGCGCCCACCAGATTCCCCATACCGGCCGTGCCCACAGAGGACCCGTCACCAAAACAATCGTACAAAAAACAACACCAACCTCAGCCGAGGTGACTGCGAGAATATCGAGCCTGTCGCCGGGGAACCAGCGGCCGATCAGAAAGTAGACAACGGGGATGAGGACGACGGTCGTGGCCACGGCACTTGGACGCATTCCGGTCGGCAGCATATGCTGAACGGCAGGAATAAAGGTCGCAATCACGCCGATTACGCCGATGGCGATCACGATCCACTTCGCGGCCACCTCTGTGGAACGCTTCGCACGAACCAGGTACTCAATCGAGGCAACAAAATTGATGAAGAACAATAGGAACGCAGTCCAGGCCGAAGGAACGTGGTAGTAGATGATCCGGTAAACATCCCCCTGAAGCGCATCTGTGGGAGCAACGACCAGCGCCTCATAGAGGGCGTAGGCCAGAAGAATGACAGTCAGAATCGAGAGGATTGGGAAGAGCCGTTTCATTCCGCGTGAAGGATTGTCTCGAATAGACCCAAACAAGCAGTAGTAAACACCACATCGTAGGTCAGAAGCAATACGACGTAGAAGTGAGCCGAGTTCTCTCCGGTCAGAATGGCAGTCGTGCCGGCGACCATTGCGATCACCGCAGGAATCGAAATCGGAAACAGCAACAGCGGCAGCATGATCTCTCGACTGCGTGTGCGCAGCGACATTGCAGCAAAGAAGGTCCCATTCACCACCAGGGCCCACGTTCCTAGCACCGCAATCGGAATCAACTGCCACGCCGGGCCTAGTGCGCGCAGGTTGTAGAAGACGACGAATAGAGGGAGCATCAGCGCCTGCAGCACAACCACAAAAAGAAAATTCCCCAGAGCCTTCGCCAGAAATAGTGCGTTCGCCGGCGCTGGAGAGACGCGATAGGCGTCCAGTACTTGATTGCGCAATTCCCGAGCCCACGTCTGATTGAGGGCAACGACTGCCGCGAACAGGAACGCAATCCAAACAAGGCCACCCACGATGTGCCGCGATTCTTCCGCAAGCGGATCAAAGGAAAATACAAAAATCACGACAACTTGCAGCGAGAAAAACAGCATGGCGTTTAGCGCATCTTTCGAGCGCCACTCCAACCGGATGTCTTTGATGAGTGTCGCGAGGGTCAAACTCCAGAGTGAGTTCATCGCACGCCTCCACTCTGAGGCCCGCCGCGCGCGACAGACATCGTGCGATCCACGATCTGTCCGGCTTGCATCCAGATGAACTCATCCGCGATTCCTTCTAATAGCATTGCCTGATGCGTCACGACGAAGATTGTCCTTCCCGCATCACGCATTCCCTTGAGCAAATGGACCATCTCCTTGGCGGAGTGCACATCAACATTTGAGAAAGGCTCATCGAGCAACAGTACCGTCGGATCATGCAGGATGGCGCGCGCCAGGGACATGCGCTGGCGCATTCCTTGGGAATACTCGCCCACGCCGCGGGTCAGGGTCGGATCGAGCCTAACGGAGCGGATTGCTTCTTCGCACCGTCCGTCGCCGGAAATGCCATAGAGCCTCGCAAAATATCGCAGGTTCTCCATGCCGCTCATCTCGTCATAGAGCAGCGACGGATGAGCCATATATCCAATGTCGCGGCAAGCTGTTTGCGGAGACTTCCCGAAGATCGAAATCGTGCCCTGCGTGGGTCGCGCCAGTCCTGCTAACGCACGCAGCAAGGTCGTCTTCCCTGCTCCGTTATCTCCCAGAATGGCGTGGAAGCGTCCAGCGTCGAATTCGGCCGAAACCCCGCGTAGAGCAGCAAAACGGCCAAATTGCTTTATGACGTTCTCGACGACAATTGTGGACGAAATTCTTGGGCTAGCTTCGGTCACTGGCACCAGAGTTCACGGCTGGAATGGCTTCACACACGACAGCCAATCTATGCATTTTTCTGGTGTTTTGCAAAATGCATATGGCTGGTTTCGTGATGATGTTTGGATGAAGAGACTAATTCCCGCGAACGGGAGTATCCGTTTGTAGCTGGGTTACGCTCTTGGCCGGTTCCGTCGACTGCGTGCCATTGGCCGGCGTGCCCTTTTGCTGTGGAGCATATTTCGAGGCGCATTTCGCCTGCAACTGTTTGGCATGGAAAACGCCATCTCTGCCGAAATTGCCGTCGGCTAGAGCCTGCGAGTCGTCCTTGAAAGTGTCGGGCGGGGCTTCGGTCCCGGTGTAATCGACAGCAACATTCTGATCTTCTTCCACCAGGACAAATTGGACGTGAGTTCCCGTACGCTTGATCGATCCGGGTTGCACGTTGCCGGCGACCCGCAAGCGCTTCGAATAGGCGCCATCGCCCATCTTGTGGAGCTCTTTGATCGTGACGTAGTAGCTCTTGCTGTCCTGGACACCCGTATAGGCGAGATAACCAAGCAGCAGTAGGATGACGGCGGTCGCGCCACCGAACTTAAGATAAGTCTTTATTGGGCCTGACATAGAAGGTCTTTGAGAGGAAGCCCCC
>DATFQQ010000091.1:0-3543 GCA_035264195.1 Candidatus Sulfotelmatobacter sp.
ATCGCGTCCAATGCTGGTTTTATCGTTCCATCTGGAAAGCTGTCGAGGCTGCGACATCATCGATACAGTTCAAAAGGAAACAAAGAGACTGCGTTTGAAAACCGAGATCTGAGAGCGAAGTTATGCGACGCGATCGTAACGATGATGCAGACCACCGACCTCGGAAAAGCAATGATCCGGCCGATGGATTGTACAGGCCGTGATTCCGGTGAGTCTCGCTCTAGCGAGAGATGAAGACGCGAACGATGATACAAGTCGACAATCAAATACTCATATTATCGAATCGCGAGAAGTCCGCTATCCCTGGCACCCATGGCACGGACGGACGGTTTGGATCTATCAGGCACTAAGAAAGCAGGGCGAAGGGATTTTCCGATGCCGGATTGATCAGGATCCGAGCGTAAGCCTGCAGGAGCTGCCAGAATGGATGTTCGATACGGCGGCGTCTCAGATTCAAATAGCAATGAGGGCGGCGGTTAGCTGTGAAGCCCTACGGGATCTGAAGGCCCTGCTTCGTGGCAATCCGGCCCAGCCTGGCCGCGGCGGCGTAGTAGAAAATCAGCATCAATCCTTGCAATCTTCAGGAGGTGCTGATGGCCAAGCGGCGGAGACGAGCCGGGTTTATTCAACCGCAACTATTCCAACCAAGGTCCAGGAACCCGCAGTGGCAGGACCTACCAGTCGAAATTCGACAGAACACCGTGAAAATGTTGGCACAGCTGTTGCGCCAACATTGCGAAAGAGTTCGCGCCTCCAACGACAGAAAGGAGACACGCGGTGAGTGACAAGATTAGACCGCAACATGTGGCGCGGAAGGCGATGCTGTATGTCCGCCAATCGTCGACATATCAGGTTATCCACAATATCGAGAGTCAGAAGTTGCAATACGGCATGGAAGATCGGCTCCAGCAACTGGGCTGGCACGAGATCGAAGTGGTGGATGAGGACCTCGGCCGTTCAGCATCGGGCACCGTGATGCGTTCCGGATTCGAGCGTATGGTGGCGGAGGTGTGTTTAGGTAAGGTCGGAGCGGTTGCGGCCCGGGAGGTATCTCGTTTTGCGCGCAACAGCCGCGAGTGGCAACAACTGGTCGAAGTCTGCCGTGTTGTCGACACGGTGCTGATTGACCAAGAGACCGTATATACACCGCGGCAAAGTAATGACCGGTTGTTGCTGGGATTAAAAGGGAGTCTGAACGAATACGAACTGGACTTGTTACGACAGCGTTCTTGGGAAGCGCGGCGGGAGAAGGCACGACGGGGGGAACTGATCGTCGCAGCACCGAGCGGATTTATCAAGACCGAGCAGCAGCGGCTGGAGAAAGATCCGGATCGCCGAGTACAACAAGCGATCCTGCTGGTGTTTCGCAAGTTTCTCGAGATCGGCACGGTCCGGCAAACATTGATGTGGTTCTTGGAGCACAGCCTCGAACTGCCCGTGCACGGCGCTGAGGGGCAAACGCGATGGAGACGGCCTTCCTACGGTAACGTGTATGGAATCTTGACCCATCCCGCTTATGGCGGAGCTTATGTGTATGGAAGGAACGAAAAGATTGTGCAGTATGAAGACGGAGAACCGCGACAAGGGTCCCGGCGCCGGCCCCGGCAGGAGTGGCTGTCACTGATTCCTAATGCTCACGAAGGCTACGTGAGCTGGGAGCAGTTCGAAAAAATACAATCGCTGATTGCGGAGAACAACCGTGGGTGGGGTCAAACAGGTGCGATTCAATCCGGATCAGCTTTGCTGGTGGGTCTGTTGCGATGCCGGCGGTGTGGCCGCAGACTCGGCGTCGTGTACAGCGGCACGCACGGTAATGTGGTCCGCTATGCGTGTCATCGGGCATGGATGGATAATGGAGAACCGCGTTGTATTGCGTTCGGAGGGATGTCATTCGACAATGCCATGACGAAAGAGATCCTTGGTGTCGTCAAACCGGGAGCGGTGGAGGCAGCAGTGTTGGCCAGCAAAGAAGAAGGCCGCAAGCAAGATGAAGTTGTGGAGGCGCTTCGGCGTGATCTGGAAGCGGCACGGTACGCGGCACAGCGCGCACAAAGGCAGTACGATGCCGCGGACCCGGAAAACCGTTTGGTCGCCGACGAACTGGAGCGTCGCTGGAACCAGGCATTGGAGCGAGTCCAGGAGATTGAGTCGCGCATCGCGCAGCACGTCCACGGTCATGACCGGCCCCCGGCCGCTTCCCGCGAGGAGTTTGAGGGCTTGGCGAGTGAACTAGAGTCGGTTTGGAATTCTCCTGAAGCGGATATGCGTTTGAAGAAACGCATCGTCCGAACGTTGATCCAAGAGATCGTGGTCGATGTCGACGCGGAAGCCGGTGAACTCATTCTCATCATTCATTGGAAAGGTGGCGTACACACGGAATTGCGTATGCCGCGGCGAAGACGCGGTCAGAATGGTAGCCAGACTTCCAAAGATACAGTCGATGCGGTGAAAGTGCTCGCCAGGATCTGTTCGGACGATTGGATTGCTGCCGCGCTGAATCGTTCCAACTTGCGCACTGGGAGAGGCAACTACTGGACAAAAGAACGGGTGGTCTCGTTGCGGACCTATTACGAAATCCCCTGCTATGACGCGAAGCGCAGTGAAGCGGAAGGATGGATGAACTTAACCACAGCAGCCAAATATATCGGCATAAGTGACAGAACACTTCGCCTGGCGATCGATCGAGGAGAGATCGAAGCGGAGCATCCCGTTTCTCGTGGTCCTTGGGTTCTCAACCGGCGTGCTCTGCAAACTGAAGCGGCGGTGCGACTCGTTGAGCGCGTCCTACGCCAACGCAAACCCACAATACCAACCTCTCAACAAGAGAACTTCGATTTTTCAAGCACATAGTAAGGTAGGGCAAGATGAAGCGTGGTTGTAGTAACTGAAATACGAATGCAGCATGCGGCGTAATGATTTCTCATCAAAGACAATCACGTGGTCCAGACATTCGCGGCGGATCGATCCGATCACACGTTCGACATAGGCTCGTTGCCATGGAGATCGCGGAGCACTAAGGACTTCTTTGATGCCCATCGCGTCGATTTGTTTTCGAAACTCGAGTCCGTAAATCCGATCGCGGTCTCTTAAGAGATATTTCGGTGAGCTGTCGAAGGGAAACGCCTCGACAATTTGCTGCGCGGTCCACTCTGCCGTCGGGTGAGTCGTGACATTAAAGTGGACGACACGTCGACGATGATGTGCGAGCACGACGAAGACGAACAGAATCTCGAACCAGATGGTGTGTACCGTGAAGAAGTCGATCGAAACGAGTTGGGACACATGATTGGCGAGGAACGTTCTCCACGTTTGGGATGGCGGCTTGGGATGGCGGACCATGTATTTGGCGACGGACGCCTGGGAAATCTTAATGCCCAGTTTCAAGAGTTCTCCGTGAATTCGAGGCGCTCCCCAGGTTGCGTTATCACGACTCATGGTTCGAATCAGATCGCGAGTTTCTTTCGAAACACGGGGACGTCCGGATCGGCCGTGGCGAGTCTTCCAGGTCCAGTACCACTGAAATCCCTGACAATGCCAGCCGAT
>DATFQQ010000092.1:0-68643 GCA_035264195.1 Candidatus Sulfotelmatobacter sp.
CCGATGGCCTTCGCCATTTACGGCAGCCCGCTCGACTTCCCGCGCCCCGAGGGTCAAGACGTTAGTTCCTCCGAACGATTCATCACCTTGCAGGTCCAGGCGCTGGATACGAGGCTCTTGTCACAAACTTCGCTGACGCTCTTGCGTCCGCCTCTGGTCCTGATTCACGGGCTCTGGGCGAGTCCGCAGTCGTGGAGCGATTTCACCCCGCTGACGACCGATCCCCGCTGGGTCATCAACAAGGCGGACTACTCCAAGATCATCGGAGGGCAGATCAAATCCTACTCGCCGCCGGTTCCCAGTTGGGCACGGGGAAGCATCGTGAGTTCCCCGGCGAGCGCACTGGGATTCGCCTATAACGCCCCCACGGTGCTCTTGCAGATCAACGGCTTCATCAATAGCTTCAAGAAAGGAACGAATCCCGCCAATGTTCCAGTCGCCGGAGTACAAGCCGACATCGTTGCGCACAGTATGGGTGGCGACATCACCCGGACCATGCCCATGATTAAGCAGTTCTACAGCCCGACGACGTTCGCCCTCGGGTTCGTCCATAAAGTCATCACCATCGGCACACCGCATTGGGGCTCTCCGCTCGCTACGATGTTGCTCAACAACAACAATGAGTGTGTGCGTGGTGTGCTGACGCAGTCGGGCAGCCCAAGTTTCACATCCGTAACCTTTCAAAACGGCACCACGACCACCGGAGGAGTAGCCGACCTTAGAGGCGACGGCTTCGGCGGCGGTCTCAGCCTGGCTCTGCAAAAACTGCAAAGACCCATCCCTCATCCATTGCCGACCGCGCTGATTCAGGGCCTGGAGTCGCAAAGCCAGTTGGACGGGTTGGATACGTCCCCCGTAGCTCTGTCGATTCGAATCCTTTGCTTCGGCGACTCATTAGCCGGACATCTGACCTCGAGTGGATGGCCCAAAATTTTCGGCCAGGATAGCGACTCCATCGTTCCCGCGCTGAGCGAGGTCGCAGGATTGAGCGACTTCACGCTCGTGAATGGCGTCATCCACTCCCAAAGTTCTGAGCTATTGGGCTTCGGCCCTCCAGCGGAATTGGATTCGGCGGGCGGAATTCCCGATACGGTGATCAATCTCCTGAATACTCCAGTAAACAATGCGACGTATGTGCTTCTGCCGCAGCAATGAAACACATACGTCGCATCGATTCGTCTTCGGATGGGTGTCATCCTGAGCGGAGCCGTTTTTCAGCCGGAGCGAAGGGTCTCCGGTGCAGTGAAAAGCGACGGTTCAGCCGTCGCGCGCTAACACAACTTTGACCTATGGGGCACGCGAACCTTAAAGTGCTCGGCATGAGATTCGTAAACCTCCGCCTTTTTCTAATCGCGCTAATCACTACCTGCCTGATTACGAGCAGCCGCGCTCAGTCGTCGCCCTCAGAACTACACATTGAAGATGTGACGGTCATCGACGTCAAAGGCGGGCCTGCACAAGTTCACCAATGTGTGACTGTTAAGAACGATCGCATCACTGATGTGGCAGGTGCCGAGAGGTGTCCCAAAAGGCTACAGGGCGACGCGGTCTGGATCGACGGCAAGGGCAAGTTCCTCATCCCGGGACTCTGGGATATGCACGTCCACATGGTCTTTGGAGACTGGTTCCCGCGCGGTAAGGAAGTCACACTGCCGCTGTTCGTCGCGAACGGCATCACCGGCGTGCGCGACATGGGCGGCGAACTGGAAGTGCTGCAGCAATGGCGCAAGGAAATCTCCGCCGGAACTTTGATCGGCCCGCGCATCGTGATGTCAGGCCCCATGCTAGACGGCCCGCAGCCACGCTTCCCCAGTTCTATCGCAATCAAGACACCCGAAGACGGCCGCCACGCGGTCGATGATCTGAAGAAAGGCGGAGCAGATTTCATCAAGCTTCAATCCCTGATCCCACGCGATGCAGTGTTCGCAATCGCCGACGAAGCGAAGAAACAGGGAATCACATTCGTCGGCCACGTACCAGACGCCGTGCGTGCCTCCGAGGCTTCGAGTGCGGGGCAGAAGAGCTTCGAGCACCTCATTGGAGTCTTCGAAGGCAGCTCTCCGCTCGAAGATCAATTCATCAAGGGCGCCAAAACCGAGAGCCAATTCCTTTCCACTTATGATCCGACGAGAGCCCACGCACTGTTTGCTCTGCTGGCGAAGAACCAGACCTGGCAGTGTCCGACACTTGTTTGGGAACGCGGTGGCAACCTGATCGACGAAACCGATTTCGCCCACGACAGCCGCGCCAAGTACGTTCCAGCGTACTGGAAAGACGTTACGTGGAAGCGCTTCACCGACCAGGTCGAGCACGACTTCAACACCGACGACCTCTCTATACGAAAGCGCTTCGTCGCTAAGGAACTCGAAATTGTGAACGCCATGCACAAGGCGGGAATTCCGTTTCTCGCGGGAACAGACACACCACCGGGTGTCTACATCTTCCCCGGATTCAGCCTGCATGAAGAACTGCAGCGCTTCGTGGCTGCTGGATTCACGCCGCTAGAGGCGCTACAAACTGCCACGCTGAACCCCGCAAGATTCCTGGGAATAGAAGACCGCCTAGGCACGATCGAAAAAGGAAAGCTGGCCGACATGGTTCTGCTCGATGCGAATCCGCTGGACGATATCATGAACACGCAGAAGATCGCCGGGGTGATCGTGAATGGGCGATATCTATCGCGTGCGGAGTTGGACAAGATGCTGGCCCGAGTCGAGAAAGCGGCCACGATGAAGTAAGTTTCTTTGACTTGGTCAGGCAGTACTTGGTCGTAAATGAGTTTGGGGAAGGCACGCTCCGAGTCTGCCGTTAGTCTGGTTCAGGAAATAGCATGACCCATTTTCGGTGCCACCCAGAATGGTGTCCTGCTGAGCGGAACCGGAGCGCAGCGAAGCGAAACTCCGGCGGAGTCGAAGCATCCCTACCCCCCAAACAACTGTTGCAGGAGAGATTCCTCGAGTTTAGCGCACCGCTCCCGAGTGCATGCTACCCACTGCATCTCGCGTGTGATCGACCTCCCGACCAGCATTCATCGATTGCGAAAACTGAACTTCGTCGTATCGGGCCAATGCACTGGCCAGTCCCAGGACCGTACCCGCATACAACAGCGTATCGAAAAAGTAATTGATCCCCTCAACCTTCACCTCCGTGCTCGGGGTCAACAACGACGCAATCAGGATCGGCCCATAGACGAACACAACCAGTAAAAAAATCCAGCTACCGAGATAGGTGGCCGCCATCCGTGCCTTCCTGGTAAGCACAATGCAGAGCCCGGCAACGAAGAGAATTGCGCTCGTCAGATAGCCAATCAGCAGGCGCGCAGGAATCCAAGTCGGAATCATTTTTTCGAGAGGAACGCCCGGCGCGTTGAGGGGATGAAGGAAGTTCTGCACCCCGTATAAGACTGCGCCGATCCCGATCACTAATTGACCGAAGGTGATCAGCGCTTTCGCCCCTTTTGTGGGCCGCCCGTCCATGGCGGCAGCGGCCAGCATCCAGCCACCGGCGCCGAACGACAACTCGCGAAACATAAGCACCCAGGAAATCCGGTTGTGCACATTCGCCAGCGTCCCCGGCAGATCCATCATCACGACAAACAGAAACATCATGATTCCGAACAGCAGACCGGACCAGTGCACCAGAATTTTTGTGGCGATGCTCAAGGACGCAGCCACCAATGCAGTGCCGACGAAGTACGTCCAGAACAGGGGCCAGGGCATGAACTTAGGGACGCCCTGCATGATGCCTCGGGCGGCAGCAAAGTGCTCCGCCCCAAAAACCGCCAACGGCAAGGCGAAAGATAAGTTGGCGAGCGCCACGAACTTGTCAAGCCCGCGAGCCTGCTCGACGTCGTCTTTCGTGGCCAGTACTGCGATCAGGAAAAGCACAACCGCGGCCGAACAAGTCGAGACCACCGTACGCGAAATTTCGAAAAAAATCAGTCCGAAAGCGATGGGGGGAAGGGCTACGTACATATTCAACGGAACCTACCTAACAAGGAATCACTGATTTGAGGGGGACGGTGTGGAAAAAGCGAGAACTGGTTTGACCCCTGATAGTGACCGAAAGACTCAGCAAGAATCGAGCGTCCTGCAACGTAAGCCCACAGACGAGTCTCACCCTTCAAGCAATTGATTACACCAAGTCCCTCCAGAGCATGATACGGAAGGTGACGGGGCGCAATATCCACTTGATGAAAATCTCACATAGCCACTATAGCGCGGCGTGCCGCTGATTGATTCTGGATTGAGATCAACTCTTGTGAGCTTTCTGTAATTGTCCCTTGCGGGAACCGAATTTGTGGGAATATGCCCACGTGAATTCCGCGCCAAAGAGAAACATCTGCGCGGAGTAGTAAACCCACAGTAAGACCACCACGAGGGAGCCGGCGTGCCCAAAGCGAGAGGAGATTCCATTTCTTCCGAGGTACATGCCGATTAGAAACTTGCCGCCGATAAATAGGACCGAGTTGAATGCTGCGCCGATCCAAACGTCTTTCCAGTCGATTCGTACCCGCGGCATTAATTTGTAAATCATCGCAAAGACGGCAGTCGACAACAGGATGCCAAGCGTAACGTCCAATGTGGACGCTACTGCCGTCCAGCCATCAAACCACGGATGCCACCAACCG
This sequence comes from Candidatus Sulfotelmatobacter sp., assembly GCA_035264195.1. Lineage (GTDB taxonomy): Bacteria > Acidobacteriota > Terriglobia > Terriglobales > Acidobacteriaceae > Sulfotelmatobacter. The sequence goes on from DATFQQ010000092.1 coordinate 4,631, forward strand.
CTCAAAGCGTCCAGACCGGCGCTGAACATCAGCGACACCATCAAGAGGAAGCCAATTCCGAGAATCATGCCGAAGGACAACAATCGAGCCCGCACCAGCCTCCATAAGCCAAAGCTCTCACCGGTATCTGCTGGCGCGCGCCAAATGCGATCCAGGGCGTCCTGCAGCTCGGCAAACACCGCGGTCGAACCGATCAGGAGAAATACGACGCCGAACACCACTCCCAAGACGCTTCCGGATGGTTTCCGCGCGCTTTCCACCAGACCCTCTACCGCCAGCGCGCCAGGTGTCCCCAGCATGCTTTGCAGTTGATAGAAGATTTCGGCGCGGGCGGCACCTTGGCCGAAGACCAGGCCAGCGATTGACGTAACGATCAACAAAAGGGGGGCGATGGAAAACATCGTATAGAAGGCTAGCGCCGCCCCCATGCTCTGAGCGTAGTCATGGACCCAGTTCACGGCTGCCGCTTTGAACAGGCTCGCGGCATCCTCGCGAGTCATGGCGCCATCTCCATCCACTCTTGTTCTGCCGTGTTGCAGGGAGCCTGCACGAAGTGCACGCGGCTCATCGATGCTCCGAAGGAAGAGATGCACGAATTCGCTGGGGGAAGTCCGGACCATCGTCAGCGGCTTGAGCCAGTTGATTAATCCACGCGCGTTGCCGTAGCTGCGCAAAGGGCAGTGTTCGATCCAGAAGGCCCGCCCGGTATAGAGCTCGATCGGAGTACCCGTTAAACAAGAAGCCGATATCGAGCCGCGTGATCTTTCCGACGAGCCTCGCGTAACGCACGATGTTGATGGTGCAACTGTTGCTGAGCAGATGGTAGAACTCTGGCCGCACCGCCAGTTCGTTGATACGGTCAAGGTAGATCAGAAACAGTCCGCGTGCCTTCTCCGGCGACGTCTCGATCCGGTAAAGATATACATCCTCGTGCCGGTAATTCGTTCGCACCCGGACGATGTCGCGCTCCTCTCCCACCACATAGATCAAGCCGAATTGCTTGAAGAGCGACGATACGGGATCAAAGCCTTGTCCTTCATGCCGCCTCGCCTCGATCGAAATGCACACGGGGGGAGCGTTGTCGAAGTTAAAGCTCACGAAGGTGTGCGCGATCGGCCCGGGTATCCAGTAGGACACAAAGAAATCTAGCGATATCAGATGCGAGAGCAGTACTTCGCGTGTTTCATAGCGTACAGTGAAGTCATCTGTTGAGCGGTAATCGAAATTGCGAACATTCTTGAGCACCACGCGATCGCCGTCAACGAACACTTCCGGCAGCACGGCCACGTTCGTCTGCCAGGCACGATCGAATGAAGGTTGAATGGAGAGGTACGAAGCCAACACTGCGAGGAACAGTCCCGCAAAGACAAGCTGCAAGCGTCGGCTGCGCCTCAACCATAGCGCATAAATCGCAAACGCCAGAATGGCGATTGCCAACACCAGCCGCAGCCAGCGCCACGGAACATTCGACCAATACAGCGCGAGCGTCGCCCAGGCCACCAACAAAAAGCGCACTAGAAATCCAAGCGCAGCCGCCAGCCAGGCAAAAGGCTTCACGAGCCAAGAGGTCGAAGAAGAACCGGATCGTGATTTGGTGGATGTCATTGTTCGCAGCAACCAATCCTTGAGATACCGAGACGTTGGCCGAAAGCGCGTTGATCGCGGTCGGTTTCTCAACTTGACGCTGACTAGGCTTGCGTCATTTGTTCACCCGAAATTGCACATTTTGAGTTTGCATGCGCCTGCGGCCAGCACATGGAGCGAGCCTCCGACGATTGGAATCCAGCACAACATCGGAAGGAACTGTTCTTTCTGCCATGCTTCGGCTGAATCTCACTCACCAGGAGAATGAAGGGATGGAATGTATTAAGGTTGGGTTCTGAAGGCAGGTTTTTCGCAGCGAGGAACAAAACGACCACGAGTCACACCTGTCGAGTCCCCGCAAACGATTGAAAGGATGCTACTTACGCGAACCCAGGAAAATGTACGTACAATTATGTAAGACAATTGTTCCTGCAGGAACACTGTGGAGAACTGTCCCAGGTGCATTATTTTGAGCTACTTAGCCCCTTCCGCCCTGTTTCTTCTCTACCTTTGCCCAGGTATCCTTCAGCGCCACCGTGCGGTTGAACACCGGCACCCCAGGCTTCGAGTCGAGGTCGGCACAGAAATATCCGAGACGCTCAAACTGGTAGCGGCTGCCCGGCGCCGCCTTGGCCAAAGACGGTTCAAGTTTGGCGTGCGAGATCACTTCGAGCGAGTTCGGGTTCAGATAGTCGAGAGGATCCTTGCCCTCTTCGAGGTCGCCAAGGTTTTCTTTGGTGAAGAGATTCTCGTAGACGCGCACCTCCGCATCGACCGCGTGCTGCGCCGAGACCCAGTGGATCGTCGACTTCACCTTGCGCCCATCGGGAGCATTGCCCCCGCGCGTTGCTGGATCGTAGGTGCAGTGCACTTCGATGACTTCGCCCTTGTCATTCTTCACCACGCTCTTCGCAGTGATGAAGTAGCCGTACCGCAGGCGAACTTCTTTTCCCGGTGACAGACGGAAATATTTCGGCGGAGGCACTTCTCGGAAGTCGTCCTGCTCGATGTAGAGTTCGCGCGAGAAAGGAACTTTGCGCGTGCCTGCGCTCTCGTCCTCCGGGTTGTTGGTCGCGTCCATCTCTTCGACCTGACCTTCAGGATAGTTATCGATGACCACCTTCAACGGACGCAGCACTGCCATCACACGCGGAGCGCGCTTGTTCAGGTCTTCGCGGACGAAGTGCTCGAGCATTGCCAATTCGACGATGCCGTTCGTGCGCGAGACACCCGCCGCCGTCACAAAATTGCGGATCGCCTCGGGAGTGTATCCGCGGCGGCGCAGCCCTGAGAGCGTGGGCATGCGGGGATCGTCCCAGCCGCGAACCGTTCCCTGCTCGACAAGCTGGCGCAGCTTGCGCTTCGACATCAGCGTATAGGTCAGGCTGAGGCGGTCGAACTCAATCTGCTGCGACGGAAAAATGCCCAGCTGCTCGATGAACCAGTTATAAAGCGGCTGGTGATCCGCAAACTCAAGCGAGCACATCGAGTGCGTGACTTTTTCCAGCGAGTCCGACTGGCCGTGCGCGTAGTCGTACATCGGATAGATCGGCCACTTGTTCCCTGTGCGGTGATGCTCGGCGTGCAGGATGCGGTACATCACCGGATCGCGCATGTTCAGGTTCGGCGAAGACATGTCGATCTTCGCCCGCAATACCCGCGACCCATCGGGGAACTCGCCCTTGCGCATGCGCTCAAATAAATCCAGGCTCTCCTCGACCGGTCGATTGCGATACGGGCTGTCTTTCCCCGGCTCGGTCAGCGTCCCGCGATGTTTGCGAATTTTTTCGGCCGTGAGGTCGTCAACGTAAGCCTTGCCATCTTTGATCAGCTTGATCGCCCACTCATAAAGCTGATCGAAATAATCCGACGCATAGAAGAGACCATCCCAGTGGAAGCCGAGCCACTTCACGTCTTCCATGATCGATTCGACGTACTCGACATCTTCCTTCTCAGGATTCGTGTCGTCGAAGCGCAGGTTCGTGTGGCCGCCGAACTCGTCGGCATATCCGAAGTCGATACAGATCGCCTTGGCGTGACCGATGTGGAGATATCCGTTGGGCTCAGGAGGGAAGCGGGTCTGCACACGTCCGTTGTATTTGTTCGTCTTAAGGTCGTCGATGAAGCGCTCGCGTATGAAGTTAGAAGGACGCGATTCCGGAGCGGGGCTCGTACCCGTCTCAGGCTCTGCAGCAGGTGTTGTCATAATCTTTGATCTTACCGCAAAGAAAGCGGGGCGAACCGGAGGACGGTTCGCCCGAGCACCTTCTGTTCGCGCAGGGAAAATGCCGATCAATGCACCTGCAGCGGCGCAGGTTGCCCTGTGGTGGATGAGCCTTTCCGCACCTGGCGCATGAATTTCCAGGTTTGAGTTGCGATTGCAATGCAGAGGCCGATCCAAACACAGATGAGGGAAATGTAAAGGGCGCCATTCACGACTGAAGCGACGTGCACGTACTCAATCGGCGCACTGGCACGGTCCCGCAAGACCACAAATGGATGCCACTGCCCGGGCGCGATCTGACCGGCGGCGGCGAGCATGTATTTCACGATGACCAGACCGAGCAGGCTTTGGACCAACTGGCCGAGCGGTGGAAGCCAAGTCCACTGCGGCTTCGACAGCGAAAATGCGATTCGGAAGATCGCAAAGCAAGAGACAGCCACGATCGGGATGTAGAAGGTGTGCCAGAGAGAACCCGGCGCTAGGAATGCAGCGGCCGGCCCGAACAGCAAGAAAGGATTGTGCGGGACAAGCAACAGCCAGATTAGTCCGAACCAGTTGAACGCCAGTTCGCAAACCATCTCGAAAACCGAAGTTTTGCGTTCCTTGCGCACCGCCGGGAGCTTCATCGGATCCCATTTGCACTCCATGCCCATCTGCGCGTGAGTCCGCTCGAGGACGGCAAAGACGAGTGTGATCACTCCTGCGGCGATAAACAGGCCGGACCACAGGTTGCCCATGGTGTTCGCGACGGCTGTCCCCCAATCGCCGCGGCTTCGCGCGACATTCGTTGGGCCAACAATAAAGACGAACACCGGAACGAGAATCCACAAGAGGACCATCTTGAGTACGAAGCTGTAGATGGGATAGAGCGTTGGACCGATGAGGTGACGCTTCGGCCCAAGCCGGCTCGCGACCGTCACCGGGACGCCACACCGCTTCAAGATCGCGGACACTTCCTCATTGGTAAGAGTGCGCGCGAATTCCCTCTCCTGCTCTTCAATCTGCGAGCGGAGATCTTCGCCCAGTTCAGCGAGAAGTTCGTCCTGCCGCCGGCTCTTCGGCATCCAGAAGCGCACAGCCTGAAGATATCGGTCGACTAATTCGGAAGGATTGCGTGGTGTAGCCATCGGATCATGCCTCTTGAAGAATCTTGGTCAGTGATGAGTTAATGCGCTGCCATTCCCCGAGCAGTTGGTCGAGAATCTCTTCGCCTGTCGGCGATAACTTGTAGAAGCGCTTGTTTCGCTTGTCTTCTTCTCGCCATTGGCTAACGAGAAGCCCCTGGGTTTCCAGACGGCGAAGCAGGGGATAGAGCGTTCCTTCGTCGATCTCCAAGCCATCGTCAGCCAAGGCTTTCCTGAGCGTGTAACCGTAGCGCTCGGTGCGCAGCTGGGTCAGGACAGCCAAGGTCAAACAGCCGCGCCGAAGCTCAAGCCTCAGATTTTCAAAGACTTCCGCGTTGGAAGTGCTGTTTGACATATAGTGTATGGCACATACTGTATAAGACACAGTATCGTTTGTCAAGCAAATTTTGACGCCTTGAACTTTTTCCCTTGATTGTGGGGACAAAGAGACTTAAGGACTCTCGATTTGGCCACGCTCCGGCCCGCCTAGGCCCACTCGCTCGTTCTCAGCCGGCTTCTCCGCGGAAATATTCCGTCGCGTCAGAACGAAATAGAAGATAGGCGATGCCGCCGAGGATCAATACGTGGAACACGAGTCCGTGGAATGGTGGAAACGCGGAGAGCGCAACGTGAAATGCCATCCACGCCAAGGCGAGCCATCTTGCCCAGTTGTGCCGGCGAAGCATGAACAGTCCGGCGATCAGGGCCAGTAGCTCCGTCAGTTCGACCGCAAAGTCGTCCCAGTGCGGACGAAGCAGTCCAGGCGAGTGATAGAGGAACGTGACCGTTCCAACTGCGACGAAAAGCCACGCAATGGCGGTCACCGAAATCGGACGCTTGTTTGGGTTCATGTAGCTTGCCATTCGTGCCAGCTCACATGGTACATGGAGCCCCGGACGCCTCGTCTGCGTAAATGGCGCCAGAGATGCCTCGCGAGAGTGGGTGCTCATGCCTCGCCGGACGAGGGCATCCGCCATTTCCACGCTCGAATGCACTGATAGCATGGATTCCCTAGGTTCAAGAAAGTGCAAGACACTCGTTCAATACAGAAACGAATTGATTCGGTGTGGCAGCCAACTACTGTCCGCAAGCTGGCACGAGATCTCGCCGATATTGCCACCGATGCGCTCCTAGTCAGCGGAGGACCGGTGCGCACGCCGGTCTCGGAGCGAATTGCTCTGTCAATCTTGAACAGCGGAAAGAGGCCGAATCTGGCAGCGCTGGTTCGCCGAATTCAGAGAGCGAGCCTTCAACTGTCGCATCCGCGATTTGCCGCACAACAGGTGGCGGCACCGATCCCGGCGGCTGCTCTGGTCGAGTCCGTCGTCGCGGCTCTCAACCAGAGCCTGGCGGTATGGGAGATGTCCCCGATCGCGACAGCAATCGATCGCGACCTGATGACCAGGTTCAAGACGCTCTTCGGCTACCCGCGAACTGCGGAGGGCTCGCTGGCACCCGGCAGTGCCTTTGCGAATTTGACGGCCCTTCTTGCGGCGCGTGATGCACTGGTGCCGGATGCTTCCAGCAAAGGGGGAGCGAGGATTGCGATCATCGTCGGTGCCCAGGCGCACTATTCGATTGCGAGGGCAGCGGCAATCCTGGGACTGGGCCGGGATTCGGTTTATCGCGTTCCGTTGAACCCGGAATTCTGCACCGACATCGTCAGTGCTGAAACCGCCTTCGCCGCAGCGCGAAAAGACGGCTTCCGTGAGTTCATCCTCGTCGGTTCGTCCGGTTCAACTCCGACGGGGAGCTTCGATGACTTACCTTCTCTGCACAAGATTGCGCGACGACACGGCGCCTGGTTTCATGTCGATGCCGCGCACGGTGCCGGCCTCGCCTTTAGCCGGCGTTTCCGCAAGCTGCTGAACGGTATTTCTCACGCCGACTCGGTCACACTCGATCCACACAAGATGATGTTCATGCCGCTTAGCGCCGGTGGAGTGCTTGTCCGCAATGGAAAGACTCTGCTCCAGCCCTTGCAGGAACAAGCACCCTATCTTTTCGGGTCGAAGCGACACTGGCCGGATATCGGTCAGGTCACCATCGCGTGCTCGCAGCGCTTTGACGCGCTGAAAACATGGCTCGTCTGGCAGGCTTATGGGCCGAAGGTCTGGGACGTTCTCGCGACGCACGTATGCGACGTGACCAAGGCGGGGTTTCAATATTGTGTGCGATCGAAGATTCTCTCGCCCGTGCACGAGCCGCATTCGAACATCTTCTGCTTTGAGCTTCGGGGCGAGCGCGGAAGCGATTCGGATCTGCGCCATTGGGAGATCAAAGAGAAGCTCAACGAGAGCGGCTTTGCTTACATCAGTTCGACGGTCCTCGATGGGCGGAGAGTGCTGCGGTTCGTCCAGATGAATCCACGAACTACCGAGGATGACGTCGTCGCTATTTTGCAGAGAGTTGAGAAGATCGCAAGGGCGTATCGCTGACATTCCGCGGTTCACTAAACTCCCGCTGAAACAACTTGCCCTGATGAGGGCACGTCTCCCTCCATTGCTTCGAGCTGTCGTCGGAAACGAACGTGGCGAAAGCGAGTCATCTCCACCAGCGGCTTCCAGACGGGATTCACCAGGTCATGCTTGATGAGCAGATGCCAGAAACGGTTCGATCGCTTGTAGAGATAAGACATCGCGAGATAGAGCGGAACTGCCTGCCATTGTTCGGGGCGCCGTCGCCAGATTGAAGCATGCGAGAAGAGGCGTTGATAGATCCACGCGTAGCCGTGTTCGAGTTCTTCGGGTGTCATGTGCTTCGGGTGGAAGACGGCGTGGCCCGTGTCGTAAAGACTCCAGTCGCGGTGCAGGATTCTTCCTTGCGCTTCCATCTGCCTGAATAGGGGAGTCGCAGGATACGGAGTGAGGATGTGAAATGTGGCACATTCCAAGCGGTTGTCTTCAATCCACTGGGCTGTCCGGGCAAAGACATCCTTGCGGTCATGGTCGAATCCAAGGACGAATGACCCGTTCACCTGGATGCCGTAGTCGTGCAGCATGCGGACGCGGCGAGCGTAGTCTGAGGTCTTTGGCGTTTTCTTGTTCGAGGCGGCGAGGTTGTCATCCGAGAGAGATTCGAAGCCGATGAATACGCCTGTGCAGCCCGCCAAAGCCATGTTTCGGATCAAACTTGGGTCGTCGGTGATGTCGATGGTAACGGCCGCGCTCCAAATCTTGTTTAGCGGCCGTAATGCGTTGCAGAGTACGTGGAGATAGTCGCGACGGGAGCCGAGATTGTTGTCGATGAAGACGGCGTAGGGTTGATCGTCAGCTTGGAACTCTTCCACGACTTGCTGCGGATCTCGCATGCGATAGGGCATCCGTAGTCCGTCAGTTGCTAGGTAACAGAATCCGCAGCGATTGTGGCAGCCACGGGTAGCGATGAGACTGGTTGTCGTCAGGAAACTGCGTCGCGGGAGGATGGAGCGGCGTGGAGGCGGATCGTCGCGATAGTCGTTTTCGTAAGTCGCAAAATACCGCGGCTGTAGAACTCCGTTTTCAAGGTCGCGCAAGATTTGCGGCCAGAGTTGAACGCCATCTCCCAGCGCGAGGGCATCGGCATAGGGCCCGCATTCCTCTGGACAAGAGAGGACATGAAGTCCACCCAAGATCACTTTTGCTCCCCGAGCCCGATACCAATCCGCGAGTTCATAGGCGCGGCGAGCGAATGTCAAGTGCACGGTGATACCGACGACCTGGGGCATGGGGTTACAAGGCGGACGTCCGTGCAAAAGATTCTCGTCCCAGTACTCGACTCGCCAGTCGTCGGGTGTTGTCGCGGCGAAACTGGTGAGCGCAAGAGTGGGCGTCAGGACGTGTTTGCCGAAGCTGGCGTGGGCGTCTTTTGGGTAGAACGGGTTGAGGAGCAAGGCGTAGTGGGGTTCGATGGGCCCGGCATAATCTGCGGCGGTGAGGGTGGGTGCTGTCTTCATTTCTTGTGGAATCCAGCGGGGGTGAATCCGGGTTCGGAACGGTGCTTCACTGGGAATCATACGACGTACTTTATATTATAAAGTACTTCACGTCAATGTGAGCGTCGCGCTGGGTGCATCGGCGCTGCAAGCGACAGCTGATTCCTCGCGGCTTCGCAGCTCGGAATCACACAAAGCTTTTGGGAATAAAGGAAAGGCTGGAGGAGAGTTTCCTCCAGCCTCGCGAACTAAGTTTGGTTTAGTGGGCGGCCACAACGTCGAAGCGATCTGCGTTCATCACTTTGGTCCACGCCGCCGCGAAGTCCTTTACGAACTTCTCCTTTGCGTCGGTGGATCCATAGACTTCCGCTAGAGCCCGCAGCTGCGAGTGCGAACCGAAGATCAGGTCGACACGGCTGGCGGTCCACTTGACCTTTTTCGTTTTGCGGTCGCGGCCCTCGTACACAGGACCGGCGCCATTGGCCTCAGCGGACGGCTGCCATTCCGTTCCCATGTCGAGCAGGTTGACGAAGAAGCCGTTCGTCAGCGTCTCCGGCTGATTTGTAAAGACGCCGTACTTGGACTTCCCTGTATTTGCTCCGAGAACGCGCAGGCCGCCGACGAGCACCGTCATCTCCGGCGCGGTCAGTTTCAGCAGTTGCGCTTTGTCGACGAGCATTTCCTCTGGTGACACGCGCTGCTTGCCACCAACATAGTTGCGGAAACCGTCCGCCTTCGGCTCGAGCGGCTCGAACGACTCAACGTCGGTTTGTTCTTGCGACGCATCCATACGTCCCGGCGTGAAGGGGACCTTCACATCCTGTCCGGCAGCCTTCGCAGCTTTCTCGATTGCCGCATCGCCGCCGAGAACGATCAGATCCGCCAGCGATACTTGCTTTCCCTTATTGCCGTCGGACTGCGAGCTGTTGAACTCTTTTTGAATGGCCTCGAGTCTCTGCAGCACTTTCGTGAGTTCAGCCGGCTGGTTCACTTCCCAGTCCTTTTGCGGCGCAAGGCGAATACGCGCGCCGTTCGCTCCACCGCGCTTGTCAGAGCCCCGGAACGTCGACGCCGAAGCCCAAGCCGTCGAGACCAGTTGAGAGACAGACAGGCCCGATGCAAGAATTTTCGCCTTCAGAGCCGCAACATCCTTCTCGTTGATCAGCGGATGATTCACGGCGGGGACTGGGTCTTGCCACGATAGCGTCTCCTTCGGAACGAGAGGTCCGAGATAACGGTGGATCGGACCCATATCACGATGAGTCAGCTTGAACCATGCGCGGGCAAAGGCGTCGGCGAATTGATCCGGATGGTCGTAGAAGCGGCGCGAAATCTTTTCGTAAGCAGGATCGAACCGCAAGGAGAGATCTGTGGTCAGCATGGATGGCGCATGATGCTTCTTCGGATCGTGCGCATCGGGTACCGTGCCGTTGCCTGCGCCATTTTTTGGTGTCCACTGATGCGCGCCAGCTGGACTCTTGGTAAGTTCCCACTCGTACTTGAACAGATTCTCGAAGTAGTTGTTGCTCCACTTGGTCGGCGTGGTGGTCCAAATCACTTCCAGACCGCTGCCAGTCGCATCACCGCCGATGCCTGTGCCGAATTTGTTCTTCCAGCCAAGGCCCTGTTGCTCGATGTCGGCGGCCTCCGGTTCTGCGCCGACTAATTTCGCGTCGCCAGCACCGTGGGTCTTGCCAAAGGTGTGACCTCCGGCAATGAGAGCGACGGTTTCTTCGTCGTTCATTGCCATGCGGCGGAAGGTTTCGCGAATGTCCTTGGCGGCCGCGACTGGATCCGGCTTGCCGTTCGGTCCTTCGGGATTCACGTAGATCAGCCCCATCTGGACGGCACCGAGCGGATTCTCAAGATCACGGTCGCCGCTGTAGCGCTCGTCGGCCAGCCACTTGCCTTCAGGACCCCAGTAGATGTCCTGCTCGGGCTCCCATGTATCCTCACGGCCTCCGCCGAACCCGAACGTCTTGAAGCCCATCGACTCAAGGGCGACGTTGCCCGCAAGAATCATGAGATCGGCCCACGAGATCTTGCGGCCGTATTTCTGCTTGATCGGCCACAACAGACGCCGGGCCTTGTCGAGGTTCACGTTGTCGGGCCAGCTATTGAGCGGGGCGAAACGTTGTTGTCCGGCTCCGGCGCCGCCGCGGCCGTCGCCGATGCGGTATGTGCCTGCGCTATGCCATGCCATTCGGATGAACAGCCCTCCGTAGTGTCCAAAGTCGGCTGGCCACCAGTCCTGAGAGTCTGTCATCAGGGCCTGAAGGTCCTTGATCACGGCATTGAGATCTAGGCTCTTGAATTCTTTAGCGTAATTGAATTCCTCGCCCATCGGATCGGACAGCGGGGAGTGCTGGTGCAGAACCTGAAGGTCGAGTTGATTCGGCCACCATTCACGATTCGTGTGTGCGCGGGTTCCGGCTGAGAACGGGCATTTGGCTTCAGCTGACGCGTTTTGCTCCTGCTTTACGAGTTCCTTTTCCATGAGTTCATCCTCCTTCGTACCAGCCCTGGAAATTTTGATGAAATGCAAACCACGCTTCTGCGATCACTAGCGGTTCGCGCGGCAGCGGCGGCAGAGTCCGAAGACCTCGACGACGGGCTGCGACAGGTCAAAGCCCTCAGGAATCTGCCGGGAAATATGTTTGAAATCGAAAAAGTCACCCTCGATGTCCTGCACTGATTTACAGCGCGAGCAGACAAGATGATGGTGAGGCTTGAGATTGCCGTCCACACGCAAGGTAGACGAGTGGGGCGAGACCTCGCGCAGGAGGCCGCGCTCCACGAAAAGACGGAGATTGTTGTAAACCGTAGCCAGCGAGATCGAAGGGATTCGCTTCTTCACGGCTGCATAGATCTGCTCAGGAGAGTGGTGCCCATGCGAAGCGATGACGGCCTCGTACACAACCTGGCGCTGGTGGGTGGCAGCGAGGCCGCACTTCCAAGCAAGGTCGCGAAATTGCTGATGGGTCAGCCGCATGATCGATCGTTTGGTGTGGATAATTATCGAACGATAATTATTATAAAACTCTGAAAGCGGCGCCTGTCAACAGCTCCGAAACAGAATTTTGTCATTCCGAACTGGCGTATTTTGCCGAACGGTTCGGCTCGTGCTTTCTAGGAGTCAATCCAGTTTTTGGGCCGCATGTTCGATTCTCCGTAGCGTTTTTTCCTTGCCTAGCACTTCCAATGTCTCGAACAGCCCGGGAGCGTTTTTCCTTCCGCAGACCGCGACACGGATCGGCTGGAACATCTGTCCGGCTTTTACACCTAACTCCTGCGCGGCCGCCCGCAGGGCGTGGTCGAGCGGGTCGTGCTTAAACTCGATACTCGGCAGCACGGCACTTGCTTTTTCGAGGACAAGCTTGGCCATCGCCGCGTCGCCTTTCTGCGGGATGAGCTCGGCGGGATCATACGGCGGAAGTTGATCGACGAAGAAGAAGTCGGCCGCGGTCAGTACGTCATTCAGCAGCTTGATGCGCTCGCGGATAAGTGGAGTAATTTGCAACATCTTCTCAGGTGAAACGCGCGGATACTTTTCGTGGACGATCGGCAGCAGGCGCTGGCTCAGGTCTTCGATCGCCAGTCCACGAATGTGCTCGGCATCGAGCCATATCGCCTTGGGGTCGAATGTCTCGTCTGGAGTGGCTGCGGGTTCTTTGAAGTTCACGACCGCGTTGGCGCGATTGATGCCCTCCAGAGAAAAAATCTCGACCAGTTCCTGCTGGCTCATTTTTGTGCGGTCGTCTTTCGGAGACCAGCCAAGCAGGCAGAGGAAGTTGATGAAGGCTTCCGCTAAAAATCCGGCGTCGCGATAGGTGGTGACGCTCACGACAGGCCCGTGGCGGCGCTTGGAGAGCTTGGTTCCGTCGGGAGCAACCAACAGCGGCAAATGCGCAAACTTCGGTGGAGTGTAACCTGCGGCCTCGAAGATCAGGACATGCTTGAACGTATTGGAAAGATGGTCCTGACCACGAATGATGTGGCTGATGCGCAAATCGGCGTCATCGGCGCATGACGCCAAGTGGTACGTGGGATTACCGTCGGAACGTAGCAGGGCGAAATCCTCGATATCAGCCCCGGCTTTCACTTGCTCGCCATAGACGGCGTCGGTGAAACGTACAACCTGTCCGCTATCACGCGGTACTCGGAAACGGAGGGCGAAAGGCTCGCCTGCTGCCGCACGGCGGTCGCTCTCCTCGCGCGACAGTTCACGCATTCCTGGATTGAAGAGCCAAGTCCCTTGAGCGCCCGACTTCTCGCTGTCGCCGGTATGGGCAGGCGTAAAGTCTCGATACGCCAGCCCCTTTTCAAAAATCGTTTGCGCCATCTGACGATGCAGCACTCCGCGGTCTGATTGCTTGTATTCCTCATCCCAGCCGAGACCCAGCCACTTCAGGCCCTCAAAAATCGAGTTCACCGAGGCATCGGTGTTGCGCTCGACGTCCGTATCGTCGAGCCGGAGAATCATCGTGCCGTTGTTTCGGCGAGCATATAACCAGTTGAAAATGAAGGTTCGAGCGCTGCCGACGTGGAGAAAGCCCGTGGGCGAAGGCGCAAAGCGGACGCGGGGCGCGCCGGTCGCAGTTGGTTCAATAGGTTTGGACATACGATGAAGTCGAACTTTTGATGGTACGGGGCGTCAAAACAGACCGTCAAGCCGGGGCCAATTTGTGCCGCTTTCGGTGCAACCCTTTGATAGACAATCAAATCCAACGCGGGCACTGTACTTAAAACCTGTTGAACTTCGGTATGTCGTTGTGAAAGCATTGGGATACCGTTTCCCCCGAAACTGAGCCGTCAGGCTTGGCCCGAGGTGTCTTCAAAAGGCCCTATGAACAGTGTGGTCATCACGACGGCGCTCATTCCCGGATTCGTATCCGTCCTGCTGTTCCTCGTCTTTACTTATCTGCATGAGCAGAGCCGACAGCCTTATTTCCGGGCGTGGCAATTGGCGTGGGCCGCTTATTCTCTGCACTACGTTCTCGACACCTTTCCCTCGTCCTCTGTCGCCTTCTTTGTCAGCCAACTCTTTCTTGTAGCAATGGCGCTGTGCATTTTTGTTTCGACACGCCTGATGCGCGGGCCATCTCACTTTCGCTGGTATGACGCTGCGGTGGGATCCGGAGGCGTTATCCTCGCGTTGCTTACTTTGCGCGGACACATCGTCGACGGCGTATTTCGTCCGGATGTGCAACCCGCGATCCAGTTAGGAATCGGACTGGCGGCCATCCTGCTTTACTCCTCGGCAGTGTTCTATGTGAACGGGCACAAGCGAGGCTCGCTTGCGTTCCAAGTTCTGGCGTTTGCGCTCGCTCTCTGGGGAGTGCTGATGGGAGTCGGGCAAATCCAGAATCCTTTGATGGAGATGTTCGGCAGTGCCAGCCGTCTGTTCGGTCCAGTGCCCCAGATGCTTCTCGGCATCGCGATGGTCATGGTGCTCTTCGAGAATCAGCGCAACGCCGTGCAGGAGAATACCCTGGCTTTGTCTACGTTAGGGGTGGACCCGCGGCGGCTGCTGTTTGCCGAAGACCTGATTCCGAGCATGCAGGGTGCGCTCGAGCGATTGCGGACGGCATTACCCGTCGATTGCGCGGCCATCATCATTAACGAACGCTGGCGCGGGCTGCTGCCTTCGGTGCAGCAGAACTTTCCTGAGGGTTTTCTCGAGGCGCTCGAACGATCGGGGGCCGGCGATTACATCAGCGAACTCGCGTACCGGAACAGCGGGATCTTTACGATTCATGATCTCGCCGAGGTGAGCGAACCATTGCCCGTGGGAACTAAGGGCACCTTCGCCGAATTCAAACGCATTGTGACGGAAGCCGGCGTGAAGCACCTGACTGCGGTGAATCTGCAGACACGCGAACACAATTTTGGAGTCATCCTCTTTCCGCACGCGGAGCGCCGCGCATTCGGCTCATCCGGTCCCCGCCTGATGGTGGGGTTGGCGTTGCAGCTCGGGCTAACGCTCGAGAACTACGTCATCACGCATGATGCACACCGGCGAACGAAAGAGTACGAACTTCTTACCGAAATCGGAAAGGCGATCAGCTCCCGGCTCGATCAGGACGAGATTCTACGCACGATTCAGATCGAACTGGGCCAGATTTTCGATACCAGTCATTTCTACATCGCATTCGAGGAAACGGACGAAATCCGCTTCGAGCTCGAGGTCCGCGACAACCGCGTGCTGCCGAAGCGTACACGCGAGTTGCGCAATGCATTCACGGAGTACGTGATCCGTACCGGGGAACCATTGCTGATCCGGTCAGATCTTGAGGCGACGCGTCAGCGTCTGGGAATCACTCACGTCCCGAAACGTCCGGCAAAGTGTCTGATTGCCGTGCCGATTTTTCTTGGTAACAAGGCGTCAGGAATCATGGTCGCGATGAACCCGGAGCGAGAGTTCGTATTCGAGCAGCGCGACCTGGACGTCCTGGTTACAGCTGCCGGACAAGTCTCAGTTGCCGTGGAGAATGCGCGGCTCTTCGCGGAAGAACAACGCCGTTCGCGGCAGCTCGCATTTCTGAACAACATTTCGCGCACGGCCATCTCCAGTGATGACCCGGTTCACATGCTGGGCCAGATCGCGGGCGAGATCCAGAAGAATTTCAGCTTCGATCACATCGGCATTGGATTGCTTGACTACGGCACGAAAGAAGTCGAGATCAAGGCGGAGGCCGGCGCAACTGCCCACGCTACCGGAAAGAAAATCCCACTGGGCACCGGCATCCTGGGCCGGGTTGCGCGTACCGGCGAGCGCGCGCTCGTACAGAATGCGCTGCCGGGCAATCTCACCGGAATTCTTCCCGATTCCCGCGCCGTGTTGTGCATCCCGATCACCTATGGAGAATCGCTGCTGGGCGTACTCAACGTGGAGAATCGCAACGAGAATGCCTTCTCTCCTCAGGACGTTCTGATCCTGAATACCTTGGCAGACCTGCTTTCGACCGCCCTACACAATGCATTCGTGTTCCAGAAGCTGCAGCAGCAGTCCATTACCGACGGCTTGACCGGAATCAAGACGCGCCGGTTCTTCTGGGAAGCGCTCTCGGCGGAGTGGAAGCGCGCCTCCCGCTCCGGTCGGCCGTTCTCGGTGGTGCTGATCGACCTCGATAAATTCAAAGAGGTCAACGACACCATGGGACACTTCGAAGGCGACCTGGTGCTGGCACGCGTGGGACGGTTGCTCGAGCAGAAGTCGCGGCAGTCGAACGTAGTTGCTCGCTACGGTGGCGACGAGTTCATTGTGCTGATGCCCGAGACCGGGGCGGAGCAAGCGCAGGTCCTGGCCGAGCGCCTGAGGCAATGGCTGGCAACCGACCCGATGCTGAGTGAGCATCAGATCACGGGTAGCTTTGGAGTCGCCAGTTTTCCGATGCATGGCTTCTCGATCGAAGACATTATCCGCGTGGCCGATGCGGGCATGTATGTATCCAAACGCTCAGGGGGAAACCTGGTTTCGACCGCGCAGGAGTTCGTCGAAGGGCAGGATTTCGCCAGGCAACGCCAGCAGATTTCCGCCTACATCGAAGGCTTCTTGCAGCGCGAGCGGACAGGCCCCGAACAGGCCGAGGAACTAACGTCTACGCTTTACAAACTTTGCGGTGGCGATCAGGAGTGCAAGATACCGTTGCTCAAAGAAGCTATCGAATCTCTGAGCCGCGCCGCGGAGTCGCGCGAACTACAAATTGCCGGCCACGGCGATCTAGTAGCACGTTACAGCGAAGTCATGGCGCGAGCGCTGGGCCTTTCGTCGGAAGAAACCGCCGACCTGGTCTATGCCGCGCGTGTGCACGATGTAGGAAAGCTGTTTGTGCCCGAACGGATACTGAACAAAACGGGCCCGCTCAGCGACGAGGAGTTCTTTCAGGTAAAGATGCACGCGCACGTCGGCGCGGAGATTGTGGGCACCATTCCGCATTCTGACATGATGCGCGAAGCAATTGAGCATCATCATCAGCGGTTCGACGGATCGGGTTATCCCGACGGTTGGCGGGGAGAGCAGATTCCTCTATGGGCAAGGATCATCGGCCTTGCAGACGCGTATGCCAACATGGTGACGGAGCAATCATTCGCCGCGGCCCGCACGCCGGATCAGGCGCTCGAAGAGCTCTCCAAAATGAGCGGCACGCGTTTTGACGGAATGCTGGTTCGCCTCCTACTGCGTGGGCTCAAAACGGAGCGCACATCCTCAAGCTCCGGAGTTTAACTCCCTTCTAGTATCCCCAATGTGATTTTGCGGTTGGAAGCGGCTTTTCTGGTCTGCTGACCGCCGCACTGCGGATTCCCCGGCTGCGAATGGATCGTAGATGATATCACGCGCAGAAAACAGATTGTTTCTTTTCTGCCTCGCGCTGAGAATCTACACTCATGAAGACCGAAACGATTCGCATCAATGACTTCGAAATGTTCGTCCAAACCGACGGGTCGGGAGAACCGTTGCTTCTTCTGCATGGTGGCGGCGGTTGTCATGAGGATTGGAATTACGCATGCCGTGAAGAATTCGTTCGTGAGTACGAGCTGATCGTTCCGGATGCGCGAGGTCATGGCCGTTCGACTAATCCGGCACGAACGATTACGCACCGGCAGTGCGCCCTCGATGCTCTCGCGATGCTCGATCACTTGAACATTGAGCGCTGCAGAGCGATCGGCATCAGCATGGGTGGAAACATCTTGCTGCACATGGCCACCCTGGAGCCCGAGTGCATTGAGTCGATGGTGGTCGTCAGTGCGACGATGTATTTTCCCGAGCAGGCACGGGCCATCATGCGAAAGGTTGGCGTGGAAGATCAGCCCGCGAGCGAATGGGAAGCGATGCGGAAGCGTCACAAGCTCGGCGACGATCAGATCAAAGCTCTTTGGGAATGGCAGCGCGGCATGAAAGACAGCTACGACGACATGAACTTAACGCCGCCGTTGCTGCACAAGATCCAGGCACGAACCCTGATCGTTTACGGAGATCGCGATTTTCTGTATCCGGTCGAGATGGCGGTGGAAATGTATCGCGCGATTCCACGCGCGGCGCTCTGGGTCGTGCCAAATGGCGGGCATGGCCCAGTGTTCCTTAACCATGCACAGCTATTTGCGAAGACGGCGCTCGTCTTCTTGCGCAGCTAGAACATTGCCGGGAGCAGTTCACAGTGGACTATCCCGGTGGTCGTTCGTTGCGATAGCCTAGTCAGCTATGTCGATCCCTCTATCCCTTTCTGGCAAGGTTGCTCTGATTTCTGGCGGCTCGCGCGGCATCGGAGCCGCTACGGTTCGGCTCTTCAGTTCTGCGGGAGCCAAAGTCGCATTCAGTTATCGAAGCGCCCGCGCCGCCGCAGATTCATTGGCGAAGGAATGCGGAGCTGACGTCTACCCCGTCGCCAGTGACCTGAACAACCCTGAATCCGCCCGATCGCTGGTTGCACAGGCGGTTCAGCACTTTGGACGAATCGACATTCTCGTAGCGAACCATGGCGTGTGGCCGGTGCAAGATGTTCCGATCGAGCGGATGTCGGACGAACAATGGCGCACCACGCTCTCCATCAACCTCGACGGAGTCTTTGGCCTGGTCAAGCATGTAGTGGCTCAAATGAAATCGCAGCCGCGAACGAGCGGACCAGCGGGACATATCGTATTGATAAGCTCCACTAGCGGACAACGGGGCGAGGCCTTTCATTGCGATTATTCGGCCACCAAAGGGGCCCTCATCAGCATGGTAAAAGGACTTTCGACGGAATTGGCCCGGAGCGGCATTTACGTGAACTGCGTTGCGCCGGGATGGGTTGACACCGATATGAGTGCCGAGGCACTGCAGGATTCGAAAAGCGGCGAAGAGATTCTTCGCACGATTCCGCTGGGGCGAGTCGGCAAGCCCGAGGAGATTGCTGGGCCAGTCTTGTTCCTGTGCACGCCTTATGCCAGCTTCATTACCGGCGAGGTTTTTAATGTAAACGGAGGCGCAGTTCTGGCGGGTTAAGGCTGGTTTCCCCGTCAAAATTCGGCCTCCGCGAGTCGGCGATGCGGCGGTTTCCTGCATCAAAGCAGGAAGAGGAGCTTTATCACTGCTGCTGCAGGCGGAAAGTCCACAGGAAACGCTACAATTCTGGTTGCAGGCAACTCCCTTAAGAGGAAATGACTAAGATTTCGTTGCTGATGGTGCTGGTGTGCTTGACCGGAGCGCACGCTGTGGGACAGGCCACGGCTGCTGTGACACCATCGGCGCCTCAAAATGCAACCACGAGTCCTTCCTCGACCCCTCCCATCACAATCGACAAGGATGCGCAGCAAAACGCCAACAAGGCCAAAGCCATCATCGAGCAAGGAATTCAAGCTCTCGGCGGCCAGACTTGGCTCACCATGAAAGACCGCGAGCAGCAGGGCCGGACGTATGGCTTTCATGCCGGGCGTCCTTCGGGTGGAGGCGGGCCTTTCTGGAGCTTTACTGAGTTTCCCGACAAGGAGCGCGTCGAATTCACCAAAGAGCGCGACATCGCTGAGATTTTCGTCGGTGACAAAGGATACGAGGTCACATACAAGGGCCCTCATCCGATCGAACAGAAGGATCTGGATGACTACCTGCGACGCCGCCACTATTCGCTCGATACGGTATTGCGGAACTGGGTGAACGATCCGGCTGTGATACTCCTGTTTGACGGAAATGCGATTGCGGCGCAGCATCCAGCGCTGCAGGTGACGCTCGTCAATGCGAAGAATGAGAGTGTGACGCTTTACTTCGACCAGGACACCCACTTGCCCGTCAAGAAGTCCTTCGAGTGGCGCGACCCGGTCGACAAGCAAAAGAACCTTGAGGAAGAGGTTTACGAGAATTACAAGCCTATATCGGGAATCATGGCACCCTACAATCTCACTCGCTATTTCAATGGCGACATGTCGAACCAGCGATTCTTGAATTCTGTGATGATCAATCAGGGGCTCGACCCTGCCATGTTCGATGCCAACTCGGGGTACAACCCCAACAAGCCAGTAAAGGGTAAACGATAGTACTACGAGCTTCCTGGCCTCCGGTAAGTGATTGTCTTTAAAAAGCTTGAGGTATTAAGTCCTCTCAGACCGGCATTGCCGTCAGAGGTATCGACTTGCTACGAACTGTGGCATTTCTACCACAGTCAGTTTTACCAGTCTCCGTTATAGGCTAGTGGGTAACTTTCCGGTTCCAACTTAATTGGCGTCTGAGCAGACAATCCGCGCTGCCGTGGAGTGCAGCGGCATTGGCTTACACAGCGGTGCCCCTGTGTCGATGCGCATCCTTCCCGCTCCGTCGGGAACGGGCATCGTCTTTCGCCGTACCGACCTTGATGGGTTCGAGGTGGAAGCCATCAGCCGAAACGTGGCCCGCGTGAGCTACGCCACCAGCTTGATGAAAAAAGGCGTGCTCATCTCCACCACAGAGCATGTGCTTTCGGCATTTATCGGCATGGGAATCGATAACGCCATCGTCGAACTGGACAACCTCGAGCTTCCCATTCTGGATGGCAGTGCCCAGCCGTTTGTCGACATGATCCGAAAGGTCGGCATCCGCAAACAGCGGCGCGCCCGTAAGTACCTGAGGATCCGCCGCGAGGTGGAGATGCGGGAGGGAAACAAGTTCATTGCGGTATATCCCTCGAACTCTTATTCGGTCTCCTACTCGATCAACTTTCCGCATCCGCTGATTGGGAAAGAAACCTTCGAAGTGGAGCTCGCGAACGGCAGTTATCTAAAGCACATTGCCGCGGCACGGACCTTTGGATCGCGTCAGGACGAGCAAGCGATGCGCAATATGGGATTGATTCGCGGTGCGTCGAGCGAAAACTGCATTGTGCTGACTCGAGAGGGCATTGAAAACGGCCCGTTGCGCTTCCGCGACGAATTCGTTCGCCACAAGATTCTCGACTTAGTCGGGGACCTTGCTTTGTTTGGCAAACAGGTGCTTGGCAGAGTTGTCGCCGACCGTGCTGGTCACGCCATGCACACTGCGCTGGTTTCGCGCATTCTCCGCGACAAGACGCTGTGGGAGGAAGTTGCGCTGCCCCAGGAAGAGAACGAGCCTGCCCATTCACAGTCGGCCCGAGCAACGGCCGGATCCTCGGTTTGATCTTCTCCTAGTCAGCTGGCTCGCACGCCGCCTCGGTGGAATCTTCGGTTTCAAGCGATTGCTGACGCAGTAATCTTTCAAGCTCGGCGCGGGTTTGATCAATCATCGCCGCAGCAAACTTGCGCGCCGATTCCTGCCGCTCTTTGGATAAATCTTTCACCCGCATATCAAGCAGCGGAACATCTTCCTCAAACCAGCGCAGGGTTCGCTGAACTTTGGCAATGCGCAGTTCGTTCGTCAGCATTCCGTTTTCTCCCAATCCTCCGAGCTTGCCATAGCTGGAGATCTGCGCAAGTCTTAAGGGAGATTCCCTGACGAACCCACTCCTCTACATTGTTGTCATTCCTCAACGGCTAAACGCCGTTTCGGAATAACAAATTGAGGGATGTGCCGCGAATCAGTAGCTGTGCCGGATGTCACCGAAGGCGAGAATTACTGGACCGTGTCAGATCCAGTCGCCGTCAAGAGTTCCATGGAGCCGGGAAACTCTGCCTCCATGCGATCGTCGAGCCACTGCTCCAGTTCAGCTTTGGTGCTGTTGGGAACGTTCTGAAAGCGGAAACCGGCGATCCCTTTGAAGTCGGTCCACGCTACCTCAGCTTCCACTTCGAACTGAAGAGTGCTGTCCGGCAGAGAGAATTTCAAATGCGGAGTCGCGCCTTTCGGCAATGCCTCTCGCAAGATCAACGCAATGCCGCCCTCGCTGATGTTCGTGCTGGTCGCATGAATCGTCTTGCTATCGAGAATGACGCTTACGTCCATCTTGACTGGCTGCCGGAAGTAGCGCCGCCGTTCCTTGAGCATGAAGTTTAGAGCAGCGTGAAAGCAGCGCGAGGCATTCAGTGAACTGATCGGCTTCTGTAGAACGAAATTCGCACCCATGCCAAAGGCTTCTTGCGTAGTTGTGCGCTTGCCGTTGAGCACCGCAAAAGCAACCGAGCTCTTGTTGCTGGGAGTGTTTCGCAGACCTTGCAACAAAGCCAGTCCGCCGGTCAGATCGTCACAATCAACGATAACGGCGTCGAACTTGCTGGAGATCAGAATGTCGGAGCCCGACCGTGCGTCCTGGCAAACCTCCACATCAATCGACAGCTTTTCAAGCGTGGGCCGGACCACACGCACCAATTCAGGATCTTGGCTCAACAGCAGAGACTCCAAGGTCATATTGGGATTCTAGGAGCAGACTGGAAATCCGCGATAGTGACCAAGGTGATGGACCCTCAGTTGAGCGGTGATTTGTGTTCAAATCCTTGACAGCAAGAGAAAATTCGACCTTCGTTATCTTCGAAACGACGATTGATGTCGCAGCGAATAACAAATCTCGCCTATCTTTCCTTGGGATCCAACATCGGGGACCGAGGCGCCCACCTGCGGGATGCCATCGCGCGGGTTCAAACGACAGGAAAGATCAAGGCAATTTCTTCGTTCTACGAGACCGAACCAGTTGAATTCACAGAGCAGGCATTGTTCTTGAACTGCGCGGTTGGTGTGGAAACTGCGATGGCACCCGAGGAACTGATGTCCCGACTGCTAGAGATTGAGCGGGAGTTGGGACGCGAGAGGGTTCAGAAAAAGGGGCCCCGCACAATCGACATCGACATTCTGCTATTTGGAAATATGGTTGTGAATTCCGCGGAACTCACCATTCCTCATCCGGCGATGGCCGACCGGCGCTTTGTCCTCGAGCCATTGGCCGAAATTGCTCCAGCCATGGTGCATCCGGTGCTTCAGAAAACAGTTCACGCATTGCTAGCCGAACTACCGGCTGGGCAAAACGTGTGGAAACTCTGAAAAAGTTGTGCGAGGAGCAGATTCTCACGAGGATGAGAAGTATCAGTGATGATTCGTGCGTACGAACGCAACGACGCTTAGCGCTGTGGTTTCCTTATCCACTCCAGTGATGTTCTCTGCGAACTCTGCGGCCGTTCCTCGGCGCACTCGGCTGTAAAAAGCTTTTGACGCCGAGTGCGCTGAGAAAAAGCCGCAGAGTTCGCAAAGGAACAGCTTTTGAAAACTGAGAGTGCCAAGCTACGGCATGATGATTCGGCTTCCAGCTTCTTGGGGCGTGAGCACGGCCGATTCTTTCTCCGGGAACTGCGTGAACAGGAATTCCACGAAAGCTCGAGACTTCGGGCGCCCAGATGTGCGTCCATGAGCCAAACGCACCAGAAAGACTAACGCCTTCAGCACTTCGGAATCTCTCAGCGTCGAGTAACCGACATGTTTCTGTTCTGCCTCGCGGTACTCCTTGATCATGGTCTCGACTTCTGCAGCCGCTCGTCGTTGTGATTCACTGGTCAGCGGTGCCTCGTAGTGCAAGCCAGAGTTGATGCGGCGTTCATAACTTGTTGCGAGGGTCGTCAGCGATGCAATCAGATCCTGGTCGTTCAAGCTGCGATCCGTTCGGGACGCCTTCGCCAAGGCGTAGGTCAGCCCCATCAGGAGGTGCTCTTTCTCGTACATGAATTGATCGGAGACTTCGATCTGGAGAAACAGTCCCGCAGGGTCGATCTGGTCCGACGGCCGCGGTTTCTCGTGCTCACGTGCCTGCTGTAGATACGGACAATCGCTCGGACAGTCGAGTGTCACCTCGCGCTGTTCGCCGCAGCACTGAGGGCAGATCCGTCCGTGAACCGCGGGACAGAAACGTTTCTCTTTTCGGATTTCACAAATAACGCAGCTCAAGCGGGAACCTCAGCTTTCATTATGGCATTTAAAGTAGTTTGTCATTCCGATCGAAAGGAGGAATCTCGCTGTCCGCGGGCAGCCGCTGAGACTGCCGCAGTAAAGCAGATTCCTCGCGGCGAAAGGCCGCGGCTTCAGAATGACAAATCCCTGAGGGCTGGAAACTACCTTGTAATCGACGATGCCTTTACGCACGCTGATACGCATAACAGGCCCGTTCCGACGCTACTGGTCATGAAATGCCCTGTAAACATGCCCCTCTCAGCATACAAAGATTAAAAACAGCCCGTAAAATAAGTGTTTTTCCACAGGCTCACGGGTATAAGATAGGCCCGCTTGGTATTAAACCGATTTTCCTTAGGAGGTAGTATGGCTGCTGGTTTGACCAAAACACAGCTCATTCGGCTGCTCGCCGAGAAGACTGAGCTCCCCAACAAGACGGCGGCGGCGTTCCTGGAACACCTCGCCGACACCGCGATTAAAGAGACAAAGAAGAACGGCATCTTCGTCGTGCCCGGATTGGGCCGCCTGGTAAAAGCGCACCGCAAGGCGCGCACCGGACGCAATCCGCAGACCGGCGAACCCATCCAGATCAAGGCTAAGACCGTCGTGAAGTTCCGCGTCGCCAAGGCCGCGAAGGACGCGATCGCGCCCAAGAAGTAGTTACGAATTCTGTTTACAATCGAAGGCCGGCTGCGTGCCGGCCTTTGGTTTTGTGGGAGAAAGGCAAAGTTTCAAAATCAAGGTTTCAAGTTTCAGAGTTTCAAGGTTTCCAAGTAAGATCGAAGTTCCTCTGATTGGTGTTCTAACTTTGAAACTTTGAAATTCTGAAACCCTTGAAACTTTGAAACCTGTGTTCAATTGGCTCGTTATCGGAATCGGCGATATCACGACGCGCCGCGTCATTCCCGGCATTCAAGCCGAGTCGCGCAGTCAGTTGTACGGGATCGTCACCCGCGATCCAGCCAAGGCGGCTCAGTTCGGTGTGCGCGTTTGGCCGAACCTCGATGAGGCACTTGCCGATTCCGCAATTCACGCGGTCTATGTGGCCACGCCGGTGTTTCTGCATGCGCCGCAGACAATCCAGTCTCTCCGTGCCGGCAAGCACGTCCTCTGCGAAAAGCCAATGGCGATGAACGAAGCTGAGGCGCGCACGATGGTTCGCGCGGCAGAGGAAACCGGCAAGACTTTCGGCGTTGCCTACTATCGCCGCTGCTATCCCAAAGTCCAGCGGACAAAACAACTGATTGAGCAGGGTGCAATCGGGAAACCCGTGGTCGCAGAGCTGACCAACCACATGTGGTTTGACGGAAACGGTAGCCGCAGCTGGTTAGTGGACCCGGCAAAGGCCGGAGGCGGACCGCTCTTCGATATTGCCTCCCACCGCATCGACGTCCTCAATTACCTATTCGGCCGTCCTCAGCGAGTTACCGCTCAGCTCTCGAACGCCGTGCATTACTACGCCGTCGAAGACAATGCAACGCTCATGATTGAGTACGAAAGCGGGGTCCGCGGTGTGGTCGATGTCCGCTGGAATTCCAAAATCAACCGCGACGAGTGCCGTATCCGTGGTACCGATGGCGAGATCGAAATGTCCCCGCTGAATGGCCCCGAACTGATCTATCCCGGAGGTCGCGAGAGTCTTCCGGCCCACGCGAACCTGCATTATCCAATGATCGAGAACTTCGTCAGTGCGGTCGCCGAAGGCAAGCCGCTGCTAGCAAGCGGAGAGTCGTCCTTCCTGACCGACTGGGTGACAGCACAATCGCGAAAGTAGGCCAAGCAATTCCCCGTGATCCTCTGTGTCCCCTGTGGTGAAAAAGTCTGTTCACTTCCCATACTCATTCTTCACCACCTCACCACCCTTCATCACAAACTTCACTCGCTCGAGAGTGGTTACATCTTTAAGCGGATCGCCCTCCACCGCAACAATGTCTGCCCAAGCGCCAGGTTCAAGCGTCCCAACCTTCCCGCTCCAGCCCAACAAATCGGCAGCATTCACAGTCGAAGACTGAATCGCCTGCAGTGGCGTGAGCCCAAGCTTCACCATGACCGCAAACTCATGAGCATTCAATCCATGCGGATACACCGCCGCATCCGTGCCAAACGCCACTTTCACTCCGCTCCCGAAAGCATGAGCAACATTCTTTCGCGCTGCAGGAAGCACTTCCTTTGCCTTGGCCAGCAGCGGTGGCGGCAAGTGCGTGAGGCCTGCATTGTCGATCATCCAATCACCGAGATAGAGAGTTGGCACCAGGTATGTACCGTGCTCCTTCATCGTCGCGATGGCAGCATCGTCGATGTATGAGCCATGCTCGACGGAATCGACGCCGGCTTCCGCCGCCCAACGGATCCCTTCCGCTCCGTGGGCGTGCGCTGCGACCTTTCGGCCGAGCCGGTGGGCGTCGGCAACGATCGCCTTCATCTCATCGAGCGTGTACTGCGAGTGCTGCGGATTGTCGCCCAGCGACAAGACGCCTCCGGTCGCGCAAACTTTGATCAGATCCGAGCCATACTTAATGTTCTCGCGGACCTTATGCTGGACTGCCGCGATACCATCGGCCACGCCATCTTCGGTGGCGTGGAATTCGAACGGCAGCATGTCGTTATCGCAATGACCGCCTGTAATGCCCAATGCCGGACCACTAACCAACATCCGCGGTCCAGGGACATCACCGGCGTTAATGGCATCGCGTAGAGCCACGTCGCTGAATCCCCTTGCCCCAACGTTCCGCACGGTGGTAAAGCCAGCCAGCAGGGTCGCCCGGGCATTCTTCGCGCCCGTCAGGGTTTCGCGCGGAATGGAAATCGCCAGCTGTTCATAGCCAAATACTGGATCAAAGGTGAGATGCGTGTGGGCATCAATCAAGCCGGGAAGAACTGTTGCGTTTGGCAGCTCGATCCGCACGGCATCGGCGGGAATCTTCGCTTCCGTAGGGGACCCGCTGCTGACAACCTTTCCGTCCTCAATGACGAGTACCTGGTCGGATAACGTCTTTCCGGACTTGACATCGAGTAAGTGTCCAGCGTGAACGGCAACGCGACGCGGTGCCTGCGCGAATCCCAGGCTCGCCAGACTCAGAGCCGTAATGATCAATGCATAATGAGTTCTTCTCATGCCCTCTATACCCTCTCTATGAAGTTGGACTGAATCAGCGCCACTTTGCGCGCCGACCATCAAGACCCCAGACACGACCGGCGTCGGCAGCATAAAGAACCACTAATAGTAGCAATAGGGGAATGTGATCGAGCTCCGCGCCGAAATAACGCCAAACTGGCACGCCGTGACCCGGCTCCCACCACGTGCAAAGGATCATATTGACCAAAAACAAGCCGCCCAGAATGCAGGCGGGACGCACCCATAGTCCGAGCAGGAGTGAGAGGCCGACCAAGAACTCGATAACACCTACCAGATATCCGAAGAAGACGGAGTTCGGCTGGACCACTCCCACCAGGAAGGGGCGATAGAAATTTACGACACTATTCGCGATGTAGTCCTGCAGATAGGTCTGGAAGCCGCCATGGGCAAATCCTGGCCCGGCGAGCTTATATTCGCCAAACAACAGGAAGAATATTGACGTTGCAATGCGCACCCCAGCGACTGTCCGGGGTAAGGCGGAGGAGTCGAGCATTGCTGGTTCTCGGGCCAAGGAGATGTGCGCTAACCCCCGGGCCCGTCATTGGTCATGTACTGCTCCAGCGACTCGAGTTCGTGGCTCAACTCGCCCACGCGCCACTCCAGCAGGTTTCTGATCGACAGGATCCCCAGCAGCTTGCCGTTGTCGTCGGAGACGGGCAAATGCCGGAAATGCCGTTCGATCATGATGCTGAGTGCCTCGCCCGCGCCTGTGCCTCGAGTTGCCATTTCGACCGGTGTAGTCATCATGTCACGGATCGAGGTGGTGTGCGGATCCAGTCGACTGAGCGACGTCTTTCGCAGTACATCGCGCTCGGTGAAGATCCCGGCCACGCGGTACTCCTCATCTACCACGGCAACGGCACCTACGTGATAGTCGAGCATTTTGTGAATTGCGTCGGCGACAGAAGCATCCAGCCCCACCGCCGCGATTTCGCGGTCACAAAGTTCCAATACGCTCATCGAAACCTCCTCCGGCTTCGAGGGGAAGCCGGCGCGTAAGAAACTGGTTTGACGCATTATGCTCGCGAAGAATTCCTTGTCAAGAAGAATCAGTTCGACACCCGTCGAAAAGTGGTGAACAATCTCTGCGATCGCCTGTTCCCTCTGTGGTGAACCCTATTTTCCTCGAAACACGTTCCCGTCCTTCATGATGAACTGAACGCTCTCGAGGATCTTGATGTCCCGCAACGGATCGCCATGTACCGCGACTATGTCGGCAAACGCCCCGGGCGCCACGACCCCGATTTTGCCCTCCTGATCGAGCATGACCGCAGCGCGGGAAGTTGCACTCTGAATGGCATCCATCGGCGACATGCCGAACTCTGTCATTCGCATGAACTCATCGGCGATCGGCTCGGTCCACGGAATACCGCCCATATCGGTGCCGAACACGATTTTCACGCCGGATTTGAGAGCTTTCTTGAATGACACCTCGTGCACTGATGCGCGCAGTCGGTCGCGTTGTCCGTCAGGAGTATCCGCCGGACCCCAATCGGTGTAGTAGACGCTCAACGTCGGCACGTACCAGGTTCCTTGCTTCAACATCTGGGAGATCGCAGCGTCGTCGAGATCCAGACCATGCTCGATCGAGTCGCACCCTCCATCCAGCGCCCGGTGCAGCCCGATGCCGCTGTATGCGTGGCAAGCCACCTTCTTGCCCCAACCGTGGGCCTCGTCGACAATCGCGTGCAGTTCTTCGACGGTGAGCGTCGGCTGCGAGACCAGTTCGCCATTCTTGCCGACCCAGGAGCGGTGCGTCATATAAACCTTGATCCAGTCTGCACCGTGATCAAGCTGCTCTCGCGCAGCCTTGCGGGCTTCAACCGGACCATCGACGATCTGCGCTCCCTTCGGCATTTCTAGCTCGGGCGCATAGCCTTCCAGGGGATAGCCTCCGGTAGTTGAAATGGCCCGCGTCACCACCAGCAATCGCGGCCCGGGAATATATCCCGCATTGATAGCCTGCTTGATGCCTACATCGCCGTAACCAGCGCCCTCGGTTTCGACATCGCGCAGCGTCGTGAATCCCTGCTCAAGCGCTCTCCGTGCGGCGACGGTCGCCCGCGCCGCTCGCAGCGACAATGGCGCGTTCAGAATGTTGGCGTCGTAACCGCCTTTTGCGGGATCTTCCCCCTGAAGAAAAATGTGCGTATGCGAATCAATCAACCCCGGCAGGACGGTTTCATCCGAAAGATCGATGATGGTCGCATCGGCCGGAACCTTCGCAGCCCCGGCGTCCGACACGCTCTCAATCTTGTTCCCGCGAATGGTGATGATCTGGTCGCGGCGAGGCTTGTCAGATTTTCCATCGATCAACACGCCCGCGCGAATCACCGTGACTTTGGACGCGTGAGATGTGGGCTGCTCTTGCGCTACCGCGACGCTGACTAGTAGCAAGAAAACTGCATAGCACCGAATCTTCAAATCCGCCTCCTGGGACCACCCGGCTGTTGTATTTCGACGGGATGACTTGGCGGGAGGGATTTTATACCCTCGGCAAAGGGTTCTACAGCCGCGACTCAAGCCAAGAATGCGTCGGCTTCGATCTCGACAAGAATCTCCGGCGAGATCAGCGCGGCCACCTGCACCATCGAAGTCGCCGGACGAATATCGCGGAACATTTCTCCGTGGGCCTTTCCAACCTTCTCCCATTCCGCGATGTTGATGACGTAGGTTCGCGTGCGCACGACATCCTTCATGCTTGCGCCAGCCTTCTTCAAGGCGCTTTCGATGTTCTTCAGCGTCTGCACGGTCTGGGCATACACGTCGCCAACGCCGACGATCTTGCCATCAGTTCCAGTGGCCGTTGTACCCGAAACATGCACGTACGAGCCAACTTTTACAGCACGAGAGTAGCCGACAATCGGCTCCCACTGCGTTCCGCTAGCGATGTTCTGCCGTTCCATTCACTCCTCCAAAAAACGCTCATTCTATCCAACAAGTATTTCAAAACGACCGACTTTAGCAGCCAGCTGAGTCAAGTGCCAGCAGAATACAGCGAATTCCGGCCGCAAGTCCTCAATGAATCGCGTTTGTTCTACTGCCTCGAACGCACAACTCATCTTGAATTCCATTCCTTCTAACTAATCAGTAAAACGAATGGTGCCGATAAACAAAAGTCACTTGCGCTTCAACAGCAAACTGGGATATGTAGTCACGCATGTGGCTGATTCTCCGCGCTGGAGGCGGAGTTCAGGGGGCCCTCGATGATACCGGAATCGCATCCGTTGCAGCAGTTGTTCCAGGAGCTTGTAGGACGGCATTACGCAGAAGAGATCGGAATTCGTGATCCGCAAGTCGTCGCCTATGTCTCCACCCTGCTCGCGGAATTCTGCGATGCCGATCAACTCTATAAGATTCGCGACGCAGCCAATCGTCCGCTGAGCGATGTGGGTGAAATGCTGCTCGAGTCAGATCCTGTTTACGGTCCGGCACCTTCTTTCGACCGCGAGCGCCAGGTGCGCAAACATATCGGCGACTATACGTTGTTCTTCGCGGGAATGTTTCCCGAAAGCATCAACCACTTCCGGCTTCGCCGCCAACGGCTTGAGAATTTTGTCGAGTGGATGAAGGCTGGCAAAGAGAGCTACTACATCGTCTCCAAGTTTGAGCACTTTGAGTATGCGAAAGTCGCGCCGCTCTTTGCCAACTTATCCCAGAATTTTGAGAGCTGCGTCTACGGCCTGAATATGGTGAAAAGCGACCTGGAAGAGATGCAGCATCCCATCGTTCGCCGCACAAACGAACTGATCATGTAGGGCTGTACCGGGCCGTTAGACGCGCAAATCTCCGGCGTTGCCGAGCCGGTAAAAGCTAAGCGCCGTACTGCCCTGTGCCAGGTGACGGAATCTCCGCAGTGGTCCAAATTCCTCTCCGGGGTCGAACTTCTTGTCATGTTCGGCAATCACTACCGACATCGCCCATATCAAGGATGAATCGGCCAGCGCCCTCAGTGTGTTGGAGTAGGCATCCTGCAAGCGGTATGGCGGATCGACGAAAACGACGTCTGCCGCAACCTTCTGACGCTCCATCCGCCAGAAAGCGCGCGGCAGTTCTTCTTGCAGGATATTGAATCCATCGTGGATTCCCAGGCTGTGCAGATTCTTGCGGATTGCCTCTGCAGCTGTCGCAGAGTTCTCGACGAAGTGCACCTCTTTCGCCCCGCGGCTGAGCGCCTCAATGCCCACGGCCCCCGTACCCGCGAACAGATCCAGCCATACGCTTCCTGATAGCGCATCGGGATTTCCGGCCGTCAGCACGTTAAACAAGGTCTCGCGCAGTCGGTCCGAGGTCGGACGAATGTCCATGCCGCGCAGCGATCTCAGCGGCCGGCTTCGATATTTACCAGCGATTACGCGCATGGCCCAAGACCTTGGATGCGTCCAACACTATATTCAAGCATGTAGAATAAAAGCAGCGAAAGCATATGCGAAGCTGGTCGATCTCCGTGGGCCGTCTTTTCGGTATTGATGTCCGTATCCATCTGACGTTCCTGATTCTGCCCGTTTTCATTTACTGGACGGACTACGAGGCGCATCAGGGAGCCGCCAGCGGACCTCGTGACCTCGCGCTGTGCGGCATTATTCTGGCATGTGTCGCCGCCCATGAGGCCGGACATATGCTGCTGGCCCGCCGCTTCGGACTGATTCCTAAAGCTGTCATTTTGCTCCCCCTCACCGGAGTCGCGCTCTATGACGAGTCCCGGCTCGAAAAACAGCCCTCTGCACTGATGTGGAAACGAGAGGTCCGTATCACACTAGTTGGACCTCTGGTCAATCTAGCACTCGCGGGCCTGGCGGCCGCAGTGATCGCGGCGTCAGCGAGCGGTATCGATTTGTTGAAGTGGCCCCTCCTTTCTTCCACAAACCTGCCACGAAGCGTGGTGTGGGCGAATCTTTATATCGCACTCTTGAACTTTATGCCTGCGTATCCGCTCGATGGCGGACGCCTGGTGCGCGTCTACTTTGCTCGTCAGCTCGATGTTTCCTCGGCCACGCGGCGCGCCGTCTCGATTAGCACAGCCATCGCCATGGTTTTGATTTTCGCTGGCCTTGTCAGCAACAACTGGCTGACCATGATCGGCGTAATCATCTTCTCGGCTGCTCAATTGGAGGAGCGTGCTCTCGTCTTCCAGTCGGTGCTCGACAATGTGCGGCTGGAAGAAGTCATGCTGACCGACTTCGCCACGCTCTCTCCGGCCGATACGCTCGAAGATGCTCTCGAAAAGGCCGTACACTCTTTGCAGGACGATTTCCCCGTCGTTCGCGGCAGCGATATGGTGGGAGTGATTTCTCGCCAGCGCATTCTCGACGCGCTGCGCGCTGAAGGCAATGGCTACGTGCAGGCGGTCATGAGCAAGATCTTCGACGTCTCGCTCCGCAACGACTCTCTCGGATCAGCCTTCCGCAAGCTCACTGCCCGCAGTTCCAGCATCATCCCTGTCGTTGAAGAGCAGCGCCTGGTGGGAATTGTCACTCTGCAGAATCTAATGCACTCGATGTCGCTACTGGCCGAAAGCCGCAAGCTGCGCCGCGACGAGGCCAACGAGTAGGCAAGGCTTCATCAAAACCTATCTAAGCAACTCGATGAACGGCAGACGAGTTGGCGAGCGCGCAGGCCTGAAAGTCTCTTAACGGGAGCGCGCGAGCAAGGCGGCGTGCTGATTTATTCTTCTTCTTCCTTCACTTCTCCGCGCTCAGCCTTGGCCTTCTCGATAATCTTCTCCTGCAGTTGCCCCGGCACGACGTCGTAGTGATGCATTTCCATGTTGAAGCTGCCCCGACCTTGCGTCATCGAAGTCAGTTCAACGCCGTAGGTTAGCATCTCGGCCATGGGAACTTCCGCCTTCACCACCGTATTGCCGGCCTTGTTGTCCATGCCCTGGATGCGTCCACGGCGGCTGTTGAGGTCGCCCATGATCGATCCGGCGAAATCATCGGGAACGGTGATCTCGACATGCATGACCGGCTCGAGGAGCGTCGGTTTGGCGATCTCCATCGCTTTCTTGAAGGCAATGCGGCCCGCCATCTGGAATGACAAGTCGTTGGAGTCGACGTCATGGTAGGAGCCGTCATAAAGCACTACTTTGAAATCAACAACCGGATACCCGGCAAGATAGCCACGTCCGGCTGCGTCCTTGATTCCCTTTTCTACCGCCGGAATAAAGTTCTTTGGAATCGCGCCGCCGAAGATGTCGTTGACGAATTCGAATTCTCCGCCGCGCGGTAGGGGCTCCATCTTGATCTTGCAATCGCCGTACTGTCCGTGGCCGCCAGTTTGCTTCTTGTGGCGTCCCTGGACGTCGGCCCGGCCGCGAATCGTTTCGCGGTAGGGAACTTTCGGTGCCTTCAGGTTGACCTGCGTGTTGTAGCGTTTCTTCAGCTTCGCGACGGTAACTTCAATGTGCTGCTGTCCGGTGCCCGCGATTAGGAATTCCTTGGTCTGTGGATCGCGGAAGAAGCGCAGCATGGCGTCTTCCTCCATGAGCTTGTGCAGGCCGGGTCCAAGTTTGTCTTCGTCGGCACGGGATTTTGGTTCAATGGCAAACGTGATGGCCGGTTCCGGTAGCTTTACGCGCGGATATTGAATCGGCGCGGACTTGTCACCGAGGGTATCGCCG
This sequence comes from Candidatus Sulfotelmatobacter sp., assembly GCA_035264195.1. Lineage (GTDB taxonomy): Bacteria > Acidobacteriota > Terriglobia > Terriglobales > Acidobacteriaceae > Sulfotelmatobacter. Next base: position 38,019 of record DATFQQ010000092.1, read on the forward strand.
GTGAGGGTGTCTTTCAATTTCGCGACCGCACCAATATCGCCCGCATGCAATTCGTTGATGGGGATCGCCGTCTTTCCCTGCATGACGGAGATGTGCGACAGCTTTTCCGCTGTGCCTTTGCTGAAGTTCTGTAGTGTGGCGTCGTTCTTCAGGACACCGGAGAAAACTTTGAAATAGGTGATGCGTCCGGCAAAGGCATCCGATACGGTCTTGAATACATATATTGAAACAGGCTCCTCGTCGGTCTCGTGACGCTTCGGAGCATCGCCGTTGCTGCCGGCTGCGACTTCACCCTGCACCCACTCGTGCTCCGAAGGCGCCGGCGTGTAGTCGATGATGAAATCCATAATCCGGTCGGCGCCAATGTTGCCCAGACCCGAACTGAAGATCACAGGGAATATCTTGTCTTCGCGAATGGCGTTGTGCAGGGCCGGAACCAGATCTTCTTCGCCAAGAGTGCCGGCCTCGAAGAACTTCTCCATCAGCTTGTCATCGCCTTCCGCGACCAGTTCTACGAGCCGTTCATGCGCTTCCTGCGCCCGATCTTTCAAATTCGACGGGATCTCCGTCTCTTTGCCTTTGCCGTTCCCGCCCATTTCATAGGTGTAGGCCTTCATGCGCACGAGGTCGATCACGCCAGAGAGACTCTTCTCAGCGCCGATCGGAAGTTCGATGGGAATGACGTTTCGGCCAAATGCTTTCTCAACCGATTCCAGCACGCGCCCGGCGTCGGCGCGATCGCGATCCATGCGGTTCACGACGATCAGGCGAGGGGTCTTGTATTCCTCGCAGTAGTTCCAGACACGCTGCGTGACGACCTCCACACCCGCCACTCCGTCAACGACCACGATCGCGGCATCGACGACGGGCAATGCCATCTTGGCCTCGTGCACGAACATATTGAAGCCGGGTGTGTCGAGGACGTTGATCTTAGTGCCGCCCCACTCCACGACAGCGACGCCGGTGGAGATGGACATTTGGCGGGCAACTTCTTCGTCGTCATAGTCAGTGGTGGCGGACCCATCGTCTACGCGTCCCAGACGTTGGGTGGCTCCCGAGGTGTACAGCATGGCCGATACCAGCGAGGTCTTGCCCGCGTGCCCGTGGCCGACCATCGCGACATTCCTGATGTTTGCTCCGGAATAAACTTTCAAGTTGGGCTCCTCCGGCAGGCGCGGGAAGTGAACGGCCTATAGAAGAGAATAAGGACAGGAACAGGCCAGCCCGAGATTACCTGCCAAAACCTAGGATGCTACCACGCGGCAAGCGCACGCCTCAACAGCCCCGAGGGGCAACCTTGAGCGGAATGAAAGCAACCAATACATTCAACTTTCCATTGCAGTCTTTTGGAAAGAACACGGAAAGGAAATTTGCAAGTCGGAAAACTTACCGGAACTGGCCATTCGATTCTGCGCCGAATGGGAACTGGGAGGTATACGACCGTGTCAGAAGAGTCGCTGCCGGCAGCGAGCGTCCGGAACAAAGGCACCATTACTTGTAGTATTATCCCCGACGGCATGTTTGGCCGGGAGAATAGCGACGCGTGGATCGCGAAATACGCGCGGAGCCACCAACACCCCGTAAACCGGCTTTGTCACACCTACGGCATTCCGACAATTCTTTTTTCACTCGCTCTGTTTGTAGCTGGCTTTTTCTTCCACCGCCTGTGGTGGTACGCCTTGGCGCTTTTCATCGCGGGCTGGGTGCTCCAGTTCGTGGGCCACGCCTTTGAGGGAAAGCCTCCTGAGTTTCTCCACGATTGGCGATTCCTTTTTGTCGGAGTGCGCTGGTGGTGGGCCAAGATTAACGGCCGCGCCTGATTTAACCTGCAATCCATTTTGAGCTCACGCCCGTACTAGGGAACGAGTGGCGATCAGCCATCTCTCAGGAGCCAAAATGAAGAAATTCACGCTTTTTTTGTATTTCACACTCGCAGCCTTCGCGGCAGTTACGCCTTTCTGTGCTGCCCCGCCGCAGGCCTTTGCTCAACAACAGCAAACTCTGTATCACCGCCTTGGCGGCTACGACGCGCTTGCCGCCGTTACTGACGACTTCATCGGTCGACTCGCCAGCGATCCGCAGCTCAAACGCTTCTTCGCCGGACACAACAAGGAAGGCGTAACCCGCATTCGCCAACACGTCATCGATTTTCTCTGCGTGGCCACAGGAGGTCCATGCGCTTATACCGGACAGGACATGAGAACGGCGCACACGGGCTTGGGTATCACAGACGCGGACTGGGATGCGTCGGCGAGGGATCTGGTGGCAACGCTCGACAAGTTCCATGTGCCGGAAAAGGAAAAGGGTGAAGTAATGGGTGCGATCTCGCCGTTGAAGGCCGACATCGTAGGGCGGTAGCAAAAAATGTGAAGAATTTGGAACCGATAGGTGTCCCACTTCTCCCTGACGTTGGGGGAAAGTGGGATCTCGGGTGGAAATATTTTGAGGATTTTGACGTTCTTATGACACGTCGCGTATTGCATCCGTTCGCGACTGTGTTCTATGCTGACCCCAACCTTGGGGTTCGTGTCAAGACATAACATGCAGCGCCTGACTGCCAGACTTCTGCTTTTCTTCGCGCTCGCGGGTACTTTTGTCCCCGTAGCGATGCAGGCGCTGGCTGCTCCGCCGCACGCCTGCTGTCTGCGCAAAGCAGTCCACCGGTGCCACACGCCGGGAGCCTCCCAGGATCCGGTCGCCCGCGATGCAGGATGCTGCCATCATGACTGCTCCCGCGCGGTTACGACGGCGCAGTGGGCGAATCTGGAAGCATCTCAGAATTCCTCCGCCACACTGCGTGCCGCACACCACGAAACGGCTTCACGCACATCTGCTCCCACGAAAGAACTCCTATCATCGCGTTCCACTCGAGGCCCACCGCAATTTCCCATTGCTGAGTAACTAGCAACACGAGTAGGCGCACCAACTCTGGTGGAGTGTTTCTCTCCGCGTCACGGATCCTTCAGAGAGCAACTCCGCCATGTTGAGGCATTCACCATGCGCTGCCGTGGAAGAGCAGCCCTTTAGCGCTGCGTTAAGGCGAATTAATTCGAGGGCCTTAGGCCCGCTTCTTTTGCAGTCGGAGATCGCATGCGTTCCGCTCGCATCCTATTGTTCACAACGTTCTTGTCGCTTACTCTGCCGGCCTTCACTGCCGTTGTGGGCTCCGTCCGCGGTGTGATCCACGATCCGCAGCACCGGCCCGTGTCGGATGCCATGGTCATGATCAAGGCCAAGAATTCCGAATGGAACGCTACCGTAAACTCCGACGCAAACGGGAACTTCACCTTTAGCGCGGTTCCGCTCGGCGAATATGTGGTCACGGTGGCGGGTGTCGGGTTCGAACAGACACAGCAGGATGTGTTGGTTGTTTCGGGCTCACAGCCGGTGCTGCACTTCGCGCTCAACGTCGCGGGAGGCAAAGAATCCGTCAACGTGACGGCGACCGCAGTAACGGCACCCACGGATACGTCCACCCCAACCACGGTCGTTGATCGTCTGGAGATTGCCAGAACGCCTGGCGCCAACCGCAGTAATAGCTTGTCGATGATTACGAACTACGTCCCCGGAGCGTACATCACGCATGATCAGTTGCACATCCGAGGCGGGCATCAGACAAGCTGGCTGGTCGACGGCGTTCCCGTGCCGAACACGAACATCGCCTCTAATGTCGGACCGCAGTTCGATCCAAAAGATATCGATTACTTGGAGGTAAGTCGTGGAGGTTACGGCGCCGAGTTTGGCGATCGAACCTATGGGGTCTTCAACGTAGTGCCGCGTACCGGATTCGAGCGCAACCGGCAGGCGGAACTTGTACTGAGTGCCGGCAGTTTTTATCAGACGAACGATCAGTTCAGCTTTGGCAGCCACAACGACCGCTTTGCTTACTATGCGAGCGTGAACGGGAACCGCAGCAATCTCGGGATCGAGACACCCGTTCCCCAAGTCGCGCACGACGCCGCCAGTGGTTACGGAGGGTTCGGCTCATTTATCGTTAATATCGATCCTTCCAATCAACTTCGGCTCGTCACTTCACTGCGGCGAGACTTCTATCAGATCCCGTATGACCCGAATCCTTATGACATCGAGAACGGGTTGGTCAACGGACAGTTGACGGGGCAGTATCCCAGCCTGAACCTGCGTGACACGGATCGTGAGTCCGACGCCCTGGTGAATTTCTCTTGGGTGCACACCTTCAATTCAAAACTGCTGCTCACGGTCTCGCCGTTTCTTCATGACAACCGTGCAAACTACGATAGCGCGCTCACCGATCCGATCGTGACCACGCAGCACCGGACGTCGACCTACGGTGGAGGTCAAGTCAGTCTTAATGCGACTTCATCGAAAAATGACCTGCAGGTGGGGCTGTTCAGTTTTTATCAGAAGAATGATGAACTGCTGGGAGCCATGAACAATGGCAACAGCAATTCCTTTCGTGATACTGAACATCCCACCGGAAACATCGCGGCATTCTTCGTTGATGACAAGCTCAAGCCGGTCTCGTGGCTTACGCTTTCAGCAGGATTGAGGCCAACATATTTTTCAGGTGGGCTCAGTGAAAATTCCGTCAGTCCGCGCTTCGGCGTTGCGGTGAATGTCCCCAAGATGAATTGGACCTTCCGCGCTTCTTACGGCCACTACTATCAGCCACCGCCGCTGCTCACGGCGTCGGGACCACTCTTACAATTTGCCGGTAACAACAATCTCGGATTTATTGCGCTCCACGGAGAGCGCGATGAAGAAGCGCAGTTTGGCGTGACCATCCCCTGGAACGGATGGACGCTCGACGCCGATACGTTTCGCACGAATGCGTCGAACTATTTCGATCACAACAACATCGGCGAGTCCAACCTGTTCTTTCCTCTCACCATCCAGCGGGCGCTGATTCGCGGATGGGAGCTCACGCTGCATTCTCCGCGCATCGCGCATCGTGCGCAAATTCACCTTGCCTATTCAAATCAGGTTGCATGGGCAGGTGGATCTGTTACCGGGGGACTGACCGATTTCTCCTATCTGAGCTGGGGACCACTGGATCACGATCAGCGCCACACGCTTAACGTCGGCGGAGATGTCACGCTGCCTTTCCGCGCCTATGCGTCGACAAATATCTACTACGGCTCGGGATTCACAAACGCGTTCCCCGGTCAGCCGTATCCGGGAAACTATCTTCCGCAGCACACAACGTTCGACCTGACACTGGGCAAAGATTTCGGCGAGAAGTTCTCGGCTTCAGTCAGCGCAACGAACCTGGCAAACCGGCGCATCGAACTGGATAACAGCGTGACATTCGGTGGATTTCACTGGAACAATCCACGAGAGATTTTCGTGGAACTGCGCTACCGATTTCATTACTAGAGTTCGCCTCAAAGCCGTCGCACGAAAGACAAGCAACCTCAGGGGCTTAAAGTCCGCATCTTTATTGACCTCTAACGGCACGGCTCGAGGCCGTGCCCTTCCTAAAACCTATCGATGAGATCAGTGCTGAGAGAATTGCGGGACAGCCGTTTCGACGGCTACCTCGGCTGTCCCGATGACTGCGCTCATGAACTTACTTACTGGGCAGGCGCCACATATCGTTGTAAAGCTGTCTATTGCTGAAGAGGTCGCCGCCGAAGATCAGGAACTGGTGAGTCGGTGGATACCACACGGTACCGAACAACTCGCGGGGCGGCGGGCTGGCCAACGGCGACTCCTGGTACCAGTTCTTTCCATTCCATACCCAAGTGGTGTTCTGATCGACTCCCACGCTGCCCCCGGCGAATACCACGACCTGATGGATCGCCGGATGGTATGCGCCGATCGTGAAATACAGCGGTGGAGGCTGGTTCGCGGGCTGTCGCTGGGTCCAATTTGTGCCATCCCAAGTCCAGGTGTTCTGAACGATCCAGTTATCGGAGATCCCACCAAACATCACGACATTGTGATTCACCGGGTCGTGCACCGCCACCGCTCCGGCGCGCGGATACGGCGTGGTTGATGGATTCAAGAGCAGCCAGTCGGATCCGGTCCACTGATACATGCTGCGAGAATAAAAGCGTCCTTGATATCCGCCGAACATGTCGACGTGTCCGTTTACGGGATCGGTGAACAGCGACGGATTGGTAGCCCCTGTTGGAACGGTGGTGGGCTGCGCCTGGGTCCAGGTCAAAGTGGCGCCATCCCACAGCCACGTGTCATTCAGAAAAGCGAACCCTTGGAATCCGCCGAACATGATCAACTTGTGCGTCTGCGCGTCGTAGGCCATTGTGGCATCGGCCCGAGCGGGTGGGCTCACGCCGGTTTCGATTTGCGTCCAGGTCGAGCCGTCAAAGGCCCAGGTGTCATTGAATTGAGTCACTTCATCAGTGCCGCCGAAGACGATTACTTTCTTGCTGATCGGATCATAGGCTGACGCGAAAGCCGCGCGTGCCGGAAGAGACGTAGTTGGATTCAATTGAGTCCATTGCCAGGATGGAGCCGCGGTTTGCGACGACGCACTCCCGGCGAATGTTAAGGCACTGACGAGGAGAGTAAGAACATAGATGTGCGCACACTTGCTGACAGACACGAATGATTCCTCCTTGGGGCAACAGGGCAACGGTCGGAAATCCTACCAAGTGCGCAGAGGAAGTGTCTAGCCTTCCGGGCCGAAAATTGGCCGTGACATTGTCAATATTTAGTACCTCACAACAGAACACGATCAACAAAACTTGTTGTCGTTCCGACGCCGAGCCGAGGCGGAGGAATCTGCTTCTCGGTTGTGCCCCGGATGCTGACGTTAAGGTCACACTACTCCACCGAAATCACCGTCACGGACTTCGGCTCCAGTTTGAGAGTGAGTTTGCCGGCCTGTGCCTTCACTGAAACGGGCTTCGGCGCAACGGTGTTGGGCGCGCTGAAGGTGTTGATGGAATCAACATTGGGTGCGGTAAGGGTTTCTCCGGCAGCGGACTTCGCGGCGATACCAGCCACGTTCACCGCAATCTCGACGGATTCATTCGGATCTATGTTCGTGACTTCGAGCCACAGCTTGCCAGCCTTGTCCTTGGCTGCGATCGCATCAACTCGCGGCAGAGTGATATCTCCGTGCTTGTAGGTTCCAGCGTTGAAACTGACCGGCACAAACGTCGCATCCTGGAACGGCACGTACATCTTGAAGACATGATACGTCGGGGTCAGAACCATCTTCTCTTTGTCGGTCATGATCATCGCCTGCAGGACGTTGATCATCTGGGCGATGTTGGCTCCGCGCACACGGTCGGCGTGCCGCGCAAAAATGTTCAGGTTCAACGCAGCCAGAATCGCATCGCGAAGGCTATTCTGCTGCACCAGGAATCCCGGATTGCTTCCTGGTAACGGGGCGTACCACGCACCCCATTCGTCGACCACCAGCGCCACCTTTTTCTGCGGATCGTACTTATCCATGATGGCCGAGTGCTTGTTGATCAGGTCATCCATTTCCAGAGTTGACTTGAGGATCTGCGCGTAATCGGCCTCTCCGAATTCCATCGATTTGAATGCCGGGGGCCACTTCACCACGGTGTATTGGTGCAACGAAAGCCCGTCCATGTCCCAGCTCCATGGGTGTTGCTGATGGGCCTTCATGATGGTCCCTGTCCATTCCTCCCATTGAGGGCCACCGCCGCCTGGACCGACGGCGATTTTCAGCATCTGATCCTTCTCTTGTTGTGCCGGATTGAAGTTGCGGACGAAGTGGCTGTAGATCTTGAGCTGACTCAGGTAGTAGTCGGGTGTCATGTTGCCGCCGCAGCCCCAGGTTTCGTTGCCGACGCCAAGGTAGCCGACGCGATACGGCGCCGGGTGACCGTTAGCGGCGCGCTCTTTGGCCAGCGTCGTCTGCTGCGCGGTCGTCAGGTACTCCAGCCACTCGGAGGCTTCCCGCGGCGTGCCAGAGCCCACATTGACCGAAATGTACGCATCCGACCCGATCTGATCGATGAAGTCCATGAACTCGTGCGTTCCGAAAGTGTTCGGCTCGATCACGCCGCCCCAGTTAGGATTGAGCGTGATTGCACGCTTGTCGGCTGGCCCAATTCCGTTCCTCCAGTGGTATTCGTCGGCAAAGCATCCGCCGGGCCAGCGCACGTTCGGCACCTTAATCGCCTTCAGCGCGGCGACGACATCGTTGCGAATTCCGCGAGTGTTCGGAATCGTGGAGTTCGGGCCCACCCAGATTCCCTCGTAGATGCCATGTCCAAGATGTTCCGCGAACTGTCCGAAAAGGTTGCGATCAATCTTTGAGCCGGTCTTCGATGCGTCAACGGACAATTCGACTTGCTGCGCGGCCGCGAGTGACGCGGCAAGAGTGATCCCAAGCAAGACGATACTGACAAAAAATGCGCGTACGACAAGCAGTCTTCTTTGTGCCAACAGCATGCGGATGATCGCCATTTTGTTCCCCCCGGAAAATCGTCAGAGACAGTGTAGTCGCGATTTTATGCACCGAGCGGATCGATCCCGAAACACGAATCTATCTTGATAGGTGGTATCGAGGCAGGAATTGGACCACTTCATCCTAGGTCCCCACCTTGGCTCTCGCGCGAGAGAGACCCTGGTGCGGCTGGCACCGCAGCCCTCTACTTTGCGGCAATGCCTGAAGCAATCTTGTTTAGTTGTCCGAATTGTTGCGCGTATTCGCTGCGTTTGAATTCAAGCGTCACTTTGTCTGCGTCGTAGCTTTTTATGCGTACGACCCGATCCCAATAATCCGTCAGCCAAACTGTTGGTAATACTAAGACGATTGCCAGCCAGCAGCCTATCCATTTATTGAGATGGAACCAAAGGGTCACAACGAAGGCGATAATCACGGCAAGTATCAACAGCGGCCGCCCGAACTTACGCCGCTTCACTTGCCGTGCTGCGCACAATTCGCAAAACGGTATCTTGATACGCAGGTCAGCAGGAATCGGTACATCAGTGAGCGCGCCCGTTCGCAAGCAATCAGGGCATAGTGCGGGGAACTCATACGATCTTCTCGAAACCGTGACCGCAGCCCAATCTGCCATGCGAGCAATTATCGCATCGAACATCAAGCACCTTTCCAGGCGCTATTGAGGATCGGCCTTGTACCCCTTTTCCGCTGGCCGCGGAGTACACAGGACTGGCTTGATATCAATGACCGGGGTTCCGTCGATCGCTTCGATCGGGCCGACTCGCAGACGATTCCTGCCGAGCTTCCGCACGGTGACCTCATGAAGCCCAATGGGGTTGGGCCGGTCGGGAGAGCGCGTTGCAAACACACCGGTCAGTCGTCGTTTCGGATCGGACCGCGGATGAACCTTCAGAACGTCGCGGTGCGAACGGTGGAACCACGTTAGGATGATGATCTCATCACCGACTGCCAGACCATCCATTGCCTGCGTCACGCTGGGCCGCACCTCAATCCAAGCATCCGGGGCGCCCTCTGAACCCTGCTTGGGCGCTTTGCTCCGATCCTTAAGCAACGAGCGGATGACCCCAATTGGCTTTAGCTGCAGATGAGTGTGTCGAGCTGATGATGTAGTTCGTGCGCGCTTCTCGTTCTTGCCGCCCATTCAGACTCTCCTCATATAAGCTGAGGATAATCTCAATCGCTGAGGACTGCGAGATCGAGATTCTCTAAGCGCGCCGCCTCGGCAATGATCTCAACCTGAGCGATCTTGCCATCCTTGATAGAAAACGCCAGCACCCGTGAAAGTTTTCCATCCGGCGCCCACGCCAGTCCCACGGCCCCATTGATCAGCATTGGTTCCACCTGGTGAGCGATTTGAGCGAATGTGACTGCTCCCTTGGCGAAATTGTGCGCTCCGAGGATCTCCCTCGGCGCGCCCGGACGAACTGCGGCTTCATCGATGTGAACGACGACGTCCGGATCAAGCACGGTGACAAGTCCCGCGAAGTCTCCATCTCTTAGGGCCTTCAGAAACGCATTTACAACCTCGCGCTGTTCACCCAATTCGGTTTTGGAAACTGGCTCTGCTCCCTGTACCCTGCGCCGGGCGCGGCTCGCGAGTTGCCTGGCCGCGTCCGGCGAGCGTCCCACAATCTGGGAGATTTCCTCGAAGGACACGGCAAACATGTCATGCAAGACAAACGCAAGCCGCTCAGCCGGTGTGAGCCGGTCCAGTACCACGAGTAGTGCTAGTCCAACTGAGTCGGCGAGCAACGCTTCCTGTTCCGGGTTGGGCGCTGCGGCCTGCATCGTATCGGGCTCAGACACTTCTGCGTCGAGAGATTCCTCGCGCCGCGACGTGCGCGAGCGCAGCATATCCAAGCATACGCGCGCAACGACCGTGGTCAGCCATGCGCTAAGATTGTCGATGTCATTTGCATCGGCGCGGCTGAGCCGTAGCCATGATTCCTGTACGGCATCATCGGCCTCGTTGACGGAGCCGAGCATGCGGTAAGCCACCGCCCGCAAGTGTCCCCGGTTTTCTTCAAATCGCTCTGCCAGCCACTCCCGGTCCGCCATACGTCAGATCCCTCCGCAGCTTCTCCTCATAGTATTGACGGATGAGAGCCGTTATCTGTGACACAAAACCCAGCCCAAGTTCGTGAAGCAGTCTCGCTCGCCACTGGTCACATTTCGATGCGCTGATTCGTCATGGTAGTGAAACCGAAAATCCGAAACTCAAAGGAGATTTACTACCATGCAAGCCCGAATGAAAAATCCAGTCATGATTCTTCCCGGCGCCATGGAAGCGATACAAAGCCTGGCGAAGGCTGCCGAACTAGGCGGCGTACCGAAGAAAACGCTCGATCTCGTTCATCTGCGCGCGAGCCAAATTAACGGCTGCAGCGTTTGCGCCGACATGGGACTTCGCTTCAAGCAGCGGGACGAGACCGCAGAGCGCCTTTTCGCGGTGGCGGCGTGGTACGACGCCCCGTACTTCACCGACGCCGAGCGTGCCGCACTCGCCCTCACCGAAGCCGTTACCCGACTCAGCGACCGGAGTGATCCAGTGCCCGATGAAATCTGGCAAGAGGCAGCTCGCCACTACAACGAGCCTGCCTTGGCGTCATTGATCCTTTGGATCGCCATGACGAATGTGTGGAATCGCGTCAACGTCACGACAAAGCAGGTTGCGGGTGAATGGGCGAAATCCACCGAAGCAAGAGCATGGAGGGAGAAGCAGGTAGCCGCAGACTAAGTTATTTTCTTCGGGCGGTCTTGGCCGTTCCGGCAGCGGCCGCCTGACTTTTCAGTCCGTGCGTCCAACACTGTTCGGACTTATCCCATATTCCGCGAGCCATTTGTCGAGTTCTTCTCTCGACGCCGTGACGAGTCTCCCTCCTGTGAATCTGCGATCGTCGGATATTTCAGCGACGATGAACGACGGAAGGACTAGGGCCGAAGCTTCGGCTTCAGAACTGAACTCTGCCTCCGCGAGCGCTAAACCGCTTAGCTTCCCCTCAAAGACATCGATTCCGAACGGCGGCACGCTGTGACGAACCTTTGTGAGTTCTTTCGCCGGCAATGTAGCGAGAACGTTAAACTCCTCACGCGTGAGATAGATGGACGTAATAAGCCCCTGTTGGCTTCGCGCCGTCCCTCGCGGAAGTTTTTGGGTGAGTTTGAAGACCGGTTGGCTGTCGCTGTCGCATTGCTGCCGCAACCGCAGACGTGTGCCTTCGATGTAGCGGTCGCTGATGCGGCGGGTCCGCGTGACCTTCTCTCCGCTGGGAAAGCTGCCCAGCAGGAAGCGGCGTTCCACTTCGATTCTCGCGTACTTGCTTTCGGGAAGCATGTGTCCATTTTCTGTCAGGAATCGAAAACATCGCTCGCAAAATTCCCTATCTTCGCCATTCTGAATGATGACTCTCCGCGATCCGTAATAAAATGATTCCCCTCAGGAGGTCCCCCGTGCACCTTCTTCAAGTAACTCCCGGCTTGTGCTCACTGCTGTCCTCAAAGAATTTGAAGAACTTCAGAATCGTGCTAATTGTTTCCATGCTTCTGAGTAGTGTTCTCGCCTTTACGCAAACTGCGATCCCCGATACCCCGGCTGGCAAGGTTCTGAGGGCGTGGCTCGATGCCTTCAACAGTGCAGACCGGGCAAAGGTTGAAGCCTACATCAAGACGTATGATCCTGATCAATCCGTCGAACGGATGCTGGGGTTTCATAACCAGACGGGTGGATTCGAGTTGCTCGAAATCCAAAAAAGCGAGCCACTCCTCATCAAATTCCGTGTCAAAGAAAAAGCTAGCCCAACCGTCGGAATCGGAAGCATCCAGCTCAAAGATGCACCATCCGCCGTGGTCGATAGCTTTAGCTTGCGGGCGATTCCTCCCGGTGGTGTCGTCGAGAGCGTTACTCTCGATGCTGCCGAGCGAAATCGCGTGATCGATGGGATCGCAAAGAATCTGAAAGAATCCTACGTCTATCCCGATGTGGCGCAGAAGATGGAGGGCGCTATCCGAGCGAACCAGAAGCAAGGCGCCTACGACGGCATCACCGATCCGGATGCGTTCGCCGATCACCTCACGAAAGACCTGCGAGCGGTCAGCCATGACAAGCATCTGGGCGTGAACTTCAGTCCCGTCAAACTTCCGCCTGAGGGAGACAAGCCAAACCCGGACGACGAAGCACGGTTTCGAAAGATGCTCGAACGAACCAATTGCTCGTTCGAGAAAGTCGAAGTCCTGCCACGCAACATCGGATATCTCAAGTTCAATGCTTTCGCCGACCCGACTTTCTGCGGCGCTACCGTAGTTGCGGCGATGAATTTCCTATCGCATGTCGACGCCATTATTTTCGACCTGCGGGAGAACGGTGGAGGAGATCCGAAGATGGTGGCCATGATCTCCAGCTACCTTTTCGACAAGCCGACGCATCTCAACGATCTCTACAACCGCAAGGAAGATTTCACCACGCAATACTGGACCGAGCCATACGTCCCCGGAAACACGCTCGCTGATAAACCCGCGTTCGTGCTGACCTCGAAGAGCACGTTCTCCGGCGCGGAGGAGTTTACCTACAACCTGAAGAACTTGAAACGTGCCACGATTGTCGGCGAAACTACGGGAGGCGGTGCTCATCCGGTGATGGGACACCGAATCGACGATCACTTCATGATCGGAGTTCCATTTGCGCGTGCCGTGAATCCGATTTCCAAAACGAACTGGGAAGGCACCGGCGTCGAACCCGATGTGACGGTGAAAGCTGCCGACGCGCTGGATAAAGCCACGGAATTGGCTGGCGCGAAATTGGCGAAAGACGCAAAACCAGAAACAAAATGACTAGAAGTTCTGCTCGTGAGGGAACGCGCGCTGCTGTCTGCGAGCACTATGTGTCGTTGTTCCAAAGGACTTACGAGCGTTGCGAGAGAAACTCCACCCGTTCGTCGTGTAACTGAAGTAACCTATCCTGTCCCACGGCCCTCGGAATTCCTTAAATGACTCTCATAGAATTGGGGCGGATGAGTCCGCTCAGACGCCACCGCTGGTTCGTCGCAGCGGCCGGATACACTCTGGCCTTTGCCGTGGTTTGTCTGATCGGACAGAAGAGTCCTGGATTGACACTATTCGCCGACCTTGGCGCTTTGGTCGCGATGTTGGCCGGATTCGCCGTCTGCGCTGCGAACGCAACCTCGCGGCCGACGGAAGAGCGCAGCTTCTGGGCTCTGATGGCTCTAGGCTTTGCCTTGTGGACTGCGAACCAGACAGCCTGGACGATTTGGGAGAACCTGCTGCATCGTCCGGTCCCCGACCCGTTCTTCTTCGACATTGTTCTTTTTTTTCACGCCGTGCCCATGATCGCGGCGGTGGCCTGGCGGCCAGATTTCGCCAGCAAGCACGGGAAGGCTCTGCTGAGTATTCTGAACTTTCTCATGCTGTCCGGCTGGTGGGTGTTTCTCTACGCCTTCATCGTTTTTCCGCATCAATACGTAACTCGGGACTTCTACAAGTACAACCATTACTACGACGGACTCTATGCGGTGGAGAACGCGCTTCTCGTTGGTGTGCTGGCGCTTGCGGTCTTTACCAGTTCCGGCGGATGGCGCCGTCTTTACTTGCATCTTCTCTTTCCTTCAGTTCTCTACACTATCAATTCGCAGCTTCTCGATCGCGCTGCCGCCAACAGTACCTATTACTCGGGCAGCATCTATGACGTCCCGCTGATCGGCACCGTCGCATGGATTACTGCGGCCTCCCTATCGGCGAGAGGGTGGAGGCTTGAGACCGTCAAATACAATCTGCACCCCGGCTGGAAAAAGCTGGTTGGCCGGCTGGCAATGTTTGCCATTCTGTCGCTACCGGTTCTTGGTCTATGGACTGTGCTCGAGGACACATCCTCCGCAGAGTCTCGCTCGTTCCGGATCTTTGCGGTGCTCGGTGCGATGCTGCTGCTTGGCACCTTCGTTTTTCTTCGCCAATATTTGCAGGACCAGGCGCTCATGTCGCTGCTCAAGGAATCCCGCCGCGCCTATGAGAGTCAGAAAGAACTGCAGCGCCAGCTGGTTCAGAAAGAAAAATTAGCTTCGCTGGGAAATCTGGTGGCAGGCGCAGCCCACGACATCAACCATCCCCTGAATGCCGTCATGACTCACTCTGACGAGCTCTGGGCCGAGGCCAAACTCACCGACGAGCAGGACGCTTTCTTACGCAAAATAGTGAACCAAGCCCGGCGCACGCAGGAGTTGATTACAAACCTGCTCAGCTTCGCCCAACAGGCTCCGGGAGTAAAAACTGCGGTTGATCTCTCTGTGCTCTTAGGTCGTGCGATCCAGATGCTTGAGTCCCGCCGGCCCGGAAGCAAGGTTCAGTTCCGCCTGACCATCGAGCCTGATTTTCCACGAGTGTTTGCCAACGCCAACCAACTCTTTCAGGCGTTTGTCGAAATCATCGAGAACGCGATGGACGCGCTTGAGGAAGCCGGTGGTGGAGCGTTGGAAATTACGGCACAGCGTCAGGACACCGAAGTCGTGCTCCAGTTCTCTGATAACGGACCAGGCCTCCGCGATCCCGAACGCGTTTTCGACCCTTTCTACACGACGAAACCCGTCGGTAAGGGCACGGGCCTGGGCTTGAGCGCTGTCTACGGAGTCATCCAGGATCACGCTGGCCAAATTACCTGCCGCAACAAACCCGAAGGTGGGGCGCAGTTCACAATCAAGCTACCCGTCACAGCCGTAGCCGCGCAAGGCGCCGTCGCCGCCCGCTAGCGGTGCATCGAACCGTGTGGCGCGGGCCCCTTCGCCGCGAAAAACGGTCGTATCTACAAGGCGTTGTCTCGGACAGACCCCCCCATTTCTCGCACCGCGGCGAGAAGTGGGGCACCCGGCTAAGGGAACTCCCCACGCTCGCTTGCCCACGGGACCTCTACCAACTCAGACATACTGCGCAGCGGACTGAGGATGTCGATTAGAAGTTTCCCGTGAGGCCGCAGATGCTGCCGTTGTATTGGCCGATCCAAAAGAGGCCGTCATTGGTGCCGGGTGTGATGTTCGTCGGCAGGGTGACGCCCCAGCCGAAGGGTCCCTGCAAGGTGAAGCGCCCCCAGGCATGTTGGAAACGGCCAGTACCTCGCGCGAAGTATCCAATCTCGTTCACGTGATAGACACCTTGCGTGCCGGCGGCATCGGTCTGGTGCTCGGTGACAAAGTCGGTCATCAGCGTAATTTTCTCGCCGCTGGCAAAGGTGAATGTTGCTTCCTCCGTTCCCAGCCAGATGTCGCCGTTATCTGTAAAACCGGTGTTTGGGTCCGAAACGGTCGCGTGCATGATCTTTCTGCCGAAGGTGAAATCGCCGACCCCATACCAGCTGTCTCCGTTGTGCCAGCCGTAGATGGTGCCTCCGAATGGAACGCATTGCGACGGGATTCTGATTTGCGCCTGTGCGCCTGCGCTCAGGGCCATGCTAACGAGCATCAGCAAGGCGGACATTAGAACGATTGCTTTGGTGACTTTCATATGTTGCCTCCCGAGCGCCATTGTCCTTAGTTGGCGGATTGGGTCAATGGAATCCCGATGACCATTTCATGACGAGAATGGGAAGGGATGTCATTTATGAAAAGTATGGAGAAACGCATCAGTTCCGGACAGGGCAATGGGAGCTAGCGAGGCAATATTCTTCGCCACTCGTGTGATTCTGCTCAATGACTTCAATAATCGTTGGTGCTAATGTTGCCGCCGACGCCATTCCTTTCCCGTGAGTCACAGGGTTTCATGCGCGTAGCTCAAGGGGCTAGGTCGCGGGGGAGGTGGCCGCACCATCCAGTGCGGAGGAGTTTCTGCATAGCGCGGGCGCCAATTTGTATCACTTCGGGGGGTTTGTCCTTGACTCTGCATCGGCTGAATTGCGATGCAACGGTCACATCGTCCGGCTGCAGCCTCAACCATTGCAGATTCTGCTGACTCTGCTGAACCATCCTGGCGAGGTCGTCACGCGCGACCAACTCCGTGCGCTGCTTTGGGAGGAGGACACCTATGTTGAATTCGACGACGGGCTGAATCACGCGGTACGGCGCCTACGGAACGCGCTGAGCGATACCTCACAAGTGCCGCGCTATATTGAGACGATTCCACGACGAGGTTATCGATTCATCTCACCAGTGGAGATCGAGTCACCTGCGTCGTCACCTCAGCTTCCCGATGAGAATCTCATAACTCGGTCATCTGCCCTGCGTCACGCACTAGGGATCGCGGGAGCCGCTGCAGCTGTTGCAGTCTTGACCCTGGCTGTCGTCTATGGCGGGTCAACGGGGGGCATCGAATCGCTGGCTGTGCTACCTCTTGCTAACTTTTCCGGAGACAGCCAGCAGGAGTTTTTTGCTGACGGACTTACCGAGGAACTCACGACGGAACTGGCGCGCATCAACAGCGTGCGCGTCATCTCTCGTACTTCAGCCATGCGCTTAAAGGGTACGAAGCTCTCCCTTCGGCAGATCGGCCGTGAACTCGGGGTTGATGCTGTGGTGGAAGGATCGGTTCAGAGTTCTGGAGGACGAGTCCGAATTTCCACACAACTAGTTCAAATTGCCAGCGAGCGCCATCTCTGGGCCGAAACTTATGAACGGGAGTGGCGCGATCCTCTCCAAGTCCGCACCGAAGTCGCGCTTCAGATTGCCTCGCGCGTGGGTAAGAAAATCGCGCCAGATGAAGTCCCGCTCGCAAAGCAAAAGGCGGTGCAGCCGCTTGCCTATGACGCTTATCTGCTGGGAGCACGGCTTTCGAACCGCGGCGATGATAGGAGTTACAAGAAAAGCATCCATTACTTCGAAGAGGCCATCCGGCTGGATCCAGATTTTGCTCTGGCATATGCCGAGTTGGCGGAATCGCATGGCATGCTCGCCTTTGATGCCGGCGAGCGAGACGCACATTTCGAGGCAGCGAAGGCCGCCGCATCCAAAGCGCTAGAAATCGATCCCACATTGCCTGAGGCTCAGATCGGTAACGCCGATCTTCACTTTTATTGGGACTGGGACTGGACACAGTGCGAAGGAGCATTCCGGACCGCGGCCGAGAAATATCCGAACTCGGCTCATGTGCAGTATCACTACGGGCTGTGTCTCTTTGCCTTTGGTCGTTACGATGAGGCGGCTCGTTATCTCGAGCGCGCCCGCCTGGTCGATCCACTTTCGCCAAAAATCAACCGAACGATTGGATGGCTCCATGGCATGGCCGGACGTCCACAGCAAGCCATCGATCGCCTTCGTCAGGCCGTCGATATGGAACCGGAGAATGCGGGGGGCTACTACTTACTCTACTGGGCGTACGCCAAGGCAGGGATGGAATCCGATTCCCTCGCAGCTTACCTTCGCTGGCAGGAACTGTCCGGCGATTCGCAAGCGCACATTAACTCGCTGCAGGAGGCGTACCGCGGAGGGGGATTACCAGCCTTCGAGCAACAGCGGCGCAAGATTCTTAAAGCCGTGTTGGAGTCTCTCCAAAAGAAGCCTATATCGGAATTGCCTGGCCCCGTTACCCTTGCCGCCAGATATACGGCGATTGGAGATTTTGATTCGGCTTTTAAGTATCTCGATCAAGCCTATTCCGACCGCAATCCCAGGCTCACATGGATCAAATCGAGCTTCGACTGGGAACCGCTCCATAACGATCTGCGCTATCAAGATCTGATTCGGCGGATGCACGTGCCCGAGTAAATCGCGGAGTTCGGCCGAACCTATGGAGCAACCGAATCCACGGAGCCAACGCGACATTGCCGCGAATCGACGCACATCGATGTAATGTTACCTGCGTGTTACTTCACAAAACATTCCTGCTTTGTTCGCCTGTTTGTGTCTGCAATTTTTGCTATCCGACGGAAGTAATCCGCGTCCAATGAAGCGTGGGGAATTTTGAAGATTGGGGAACTTCACACGAACGATCTACGTAGTTCTCCGATGTGTGTTGATCCGGCGCAGAGGTGACGCTGGCGATTTTTAAGCAGAGATTACGGGGTCTGGGGATCTTCTCACACTCGGTTTGGCGGCCCAGGTGAGAAAACCCCCAAGCGAAAGTACAGGCGTGGCCTGCACTAAACCCCGGCGCGAGCATTGTAGGCGATTCGCGGGGAAACACAAGTGTTTTCTCGCGCTGTCGCGAACCGGGCCGCCCCAACCGATTCCCGACGTCCATCGGGAAAGCACAAAGGAGCAGCAATGAAGTTCGCGACAGTTACGAAGTGTTTGGTTATGGGACTGGCATTAGTGTTGGCTGGCAGCGCATTCGCCGCATCGAAAGCCACGCTGACGTTGAATCACGAAACCACCGTCAACGGCACGAAGCTGAAGGCGGGCGACTACAAACTGCAGTGGGACGGCAGCGGCCCCGATGTTGAAGTCAGCATCGTGCAAGGTAAGAACGTCGTTGCCAAAGTACCGGCGAAGGTGGTGGATCTGAACAGCAACGCGGCGAACGACGCAGCCGTGATCAAGAACAATAGCGACGGCTCGAGCACACTGGCGGGTGTCCGCTTTGCCGGTAAGAAGTACGCGCTTGAACTGGGCGAAGCCGGCGATAGCATGCAAGCTGGGTCGAGCAAATAATGTCCAGTGATCGGAGCAAATGGGGAGCAGTCATCTGCTCCCCATTTTCAATGGACATTGAAGAAGCCATCTTTCTCAATCTTAGTTTTTCACTGTCATCGCGTCTGAATCAACTGCCTTCTTGCCGGTGACGCCCTCCAAGCCTGCCAAAACACCACGATAATCGTTCTTATCGCACTGCATGGCGAAACCGCCCTTTTTGTCGCCATCGGCCCATGTTAGGCCGACGTAGTGCTTCTTCGACTTGGTGAGCGCCATGAGGGCGCCGATGCCCAACGAAACCACCGCCAATCCGATCGCCGCCCCCACTCTGCGATGGACGTCTTGCCCGTAGCTGATTTCGGTAACAGCCGTCGCCGGGATCGTGACGACATCCGTCTTGTCTTTCATCAGACGAATCTGATTAGTGTCGATGTAAAGCTTCATTCCCGTCCCAGCTTTTTGGTCCGTGAGCGAGCCTCCATCGTAGGTAACTTTGTACGAGTTATCGGCAGCTACAAGCGCAATTGGGACTGCGAAACACATGAGAATCGCAAGCAGTTTGTTCATATGCTCCCTCAATCGAAGATGTGGAGAGGTCCCGTACGCGGAACTCTGCGTCCAACTTCTCCATAGGAATGGAAAACTTCGGGGGAACGAAGTTCTGGGACCCGACATTATGCTCCCGCAACCGATAGTCGGCAAGGATTTGAACAATAGAAAGGGGAGCGCGAAAGCGCTCCCCAGAACTGACCACTGGCCACTAACCACTGCCTCTAGTACTTCGGCACCTTCGGATCTACGCGATCCGACCATGCCGTGATTCCTCCCGTGAGGTTGTGCACTTTCTGGAAGCCCGCCTGCTGCAGAAATGCCACCGCCTTCGCGCTGCGGCCCCCCATCTTGCAATGCACAACGATCTCGCGGCTTGAGTCGAGTTCATTGACGCGCTTCGGCAAATCGTTCAGCGGAATCAGATATCCGCCGAGGTTGCAGATCTGGTACTCGTGTGGCTCGCGCACGTCGAGCACGAATAGATCTTCCTTCGCGTCGAGGCGCCGCTTCAATTCTTCGACTTGCATCTCCGGAACTCCGCTGCTCACCGGTTTCTCCTCCCCACGAATGCCGCAAAACTCGTTGTAGTCTATCAGCTTCGTGACGGTTGGATGCGTGCCGCACACCGGGCAATCCGGATTCTTGCGCAGCTTCAACTCGCGGAACTTCATCCCCAATGCATCGACCAGGAGCAGCCGTCCGATCAGGGGTTCACCCACGCCAAGGATCAGCTTGATCACTTCCGTCGCTTGCATCACGCCCACGAGTCCCGGCAGAATTCCCAGCACTCCGCCTTCGGCGCATGACGGAACCAGCCCCGGCGGTGGTGGTTCCGGGTACAAGCAGCGATAGCACGGGCCATCTTCGGTCGCGAATACGCTTGCCTGTCCCTCGAAACGGAAGATAGATCCATATACATTTGGCTTGCCGGTCAGCACGCAGGCATCGTTCACCAGGTATCGCGTCGGAAAATTATCCGTTCCGTCGGCGATGATGTCGAACTCGCGGAACAGTTCCAGCGCATTCGCGCTACTCAGCTTCGTATCAAACGTTCGCAGATTCAGATACGGATTGATTGCTTTCAGCTTGTCCGCCGCCGAATCGAGTTTCTTGCGCCCCACGTCGGCGGTTGAGTGAATGATCTGCCGCTGCAGGTTGGTGTAATCCACCACATCGAAGTCGACGAGTCCGAGCGTGCCCACGCCAGCGGCCGCCAAATACAACGCCATCGGCGAACCCAGTCCTCCCGTCCCGATACACAGTACGCGCGCCGCCTTCAGCTTCTGCTGACCTTCCATGCCCACCTCGGGCATGATCAAGTGGCGCGAATAGCGGAGAATCTCGTCTTTGTTTAAAGTGATTGGAAGTTCTGTTGTGGTGGCCATAAGCTCCTCGTAATTTACTTCGTGTACCTTGGTGCCCTTAGTGGTTTCAGAATTTGCGTCGCTGCCCAAAGCTAATCTGAGAAAAAGGGAAGAAGCGCGACTAACAACAGGAAGGGCAACAGCAACACACTGTGCAGGAAGGAGTAATCAAAGTCCTGGTTGTTAACGGTTCGCGGTTCAGGCTGCTCCTCCAGCGATCGACGGAACAATCGAAATATTATCACCGTCTTTCAGGGCGGTCGCCTCTTTCTGCAGGTAGCGGATATCCTCGTCGTTTACATACAGATTGACGAAGGCCCGCAATTTCCCGTCATCAGTGTAAAGGTGCTTCTTCAGGTCTGGATGCTGTGCCACCAGGGAATTCATTGCCTCGCCGACAGTCGTACCTTTGACGTCGACAGAAGCCTGTTTGCCAACATACTGGCGCAAAGGCGTAGGGATGTGAATCTTGCTCATAAGCTTAATGGTAAGAGATGCGCCTGACTTGGGGCAAGATTCAGCCGAAATCCGCATTTCGGCGGCCCCAGCCTACATTGGTTTTAGCGCGTAGACGAAGATTCCTAGGCTTTCGCGTACTTCAGCCACTTCATGATCTCGGGCAGATTCGGGCGCTTGCCGTAGATCAGCACTCCGATGCGATAGATTCGTGCGCAGAGAACTACCAAGCCTGCGATCGTCCCCACCATCAAGGCCAGAGATAGGCCGATCTGCCACAACGGCGGCGTCTGCACCACGATTCGCGCGTACATCACGATCGGGGCGAAGAAGGGGATCATTGACATCCAGACAACCGCAGCTGAGTCGGGTGTCCGGAGCACGGGCGCGAGCATGAATACCGACAATACAAGCGGAATCACAATGATGAACTGAAGCTGCTGACCTTCTTGTTCGGTGGTGGTGATGGCGCCAACCGTGGCGTACATTGTGCTGTACAGAAGGTACCCGAGAAGAAAGTAGAGAACAAACGAGATCATCACCAGAGGCGAGAGTTGCAGTTCGCTAAAGTTGGGTTGTGTCGCGAGAGAGGGCAAGGCAATCACGCCCGCCATTACCGTCCAAGCCACAATCTGTGTCAGGCCGACCGCGCCCACGCCCAGCAGTTTACCCGTCATCAGTTCTGTCGAACTTGCGGAAGACAGCAATACTTCCATAATGCGCGATGTCTTTTCTTCCAACACGGATCGCATCACTGAAATTCCATAGAGGAGCACAGCGACATAGATCAACATCACCATGACGATAATTTCCATAAATCTGCCCGAGCCGCTGCTCCTGATTTGGCGTCCGTTTTCAATGCGAAAAGTCTCAATCTCGACGGGCTTGAGCAATTCCGCTGACTGCTCCGCTGTAAGACCTTTCTTGCCCAGTTCCTGCTGTTGTACGACGCGGTTCACCGCGTCCCTGATCCACGCTTTCTCCCGCGATCCAGCCTTTTCCCGGCCATCCCACGCAACCGTGTGAGCGGCGATGGCGTCGTCCGTGAGCCATAGGAAGCCGTCAATTTCACGCGTAGTAATCTTGCCGCGCAGTACTGTGCGCCCAGATTCGCTCGCTGTGGTGTCTATGTCGATCGTGTACGAGGTTTCCGGCTTCCGTTTTGCGGCATCGTCTTCGTTTTCTTCGCTGACGAGCGGCTCGGCCAAGAGCTGCTGACGGACAGTGGCGCCAAATTCCTTAGTCGAAGCCACGATCACGATGTGCTCCGGCTTCTCCCCCATGGTCGCGAGTTTCGCCGGCAGAACCATCAAGGCGGTCATGATTGCGGGTGCGAGCAATGTGAGCACCAGAAAGATGCGGGTGCGCACACGTTCCAGATATTCGCGTTTCAGAATGACCCAGGTGTTACGCATTGGACTTGCCTACGACATCAATGAAGATTTCTTCCAGAGAAGGTTCCATCACTTCGAACCGATCAACCCGTGCAGTGGCATAAGCGAGCCTCAATAACTCTTGCGAGTCTGCTCCAGGAGCGAGCCGCACTTCCACGTAGTTTCCATAATCGTTAAACGACTGCACCAGGCGCTTTTCTTGCAGGAAGCGGGCATCGCCGTCGTACTTGATTTGAACGTTGTGGCGTCCACATCCGGCCTTGATCTGGTTAAGATCGCCTTCCAGAACGGCGCGGCCGTGATTGATGAGGCAAATCGACTGGCAAAGGCGTTCAACCTGATCCATGCGATGAGTCGATAAAAGAATGGTCTTGCCGCTCTTTGCCATTTCCAGCAGAACATCTTTCAAGACGACCGCGTTAGCAGGATCAAGGCCCGTAAAAGGCTCATCCATGATGATCAACCGCGGGTCGTGGAGGATCGCGGCGATAAACTGTACTTTTTGCTGCATCCCCTTAGAGAGTTCTTCGACTTTTCTCTCCACCCACGAACTTAACTCAAACCGTTCCGACCAAGTGTTGGCTCGCTTGGTAGCTTCCGTGTTGCTCAGCCCTTTCAGTTGGCCGAGAAACACGAGGTGGTCGAGCACCTTCATCTTCTTGTAGAGCCCGCGTTCTTCGGGAAGGTAGCCGAACTGATCCATGTGAGCGCGGCTCAATGGTTGGCCGAAGACCGTGATCTGTCCGGCATCGGGAACGGTGATGCCCATGAGCATGCGGATCGTGCTGGTTTTACCAGCGCCGTTGGGTCCGAGCAGACCATAGATTCCGCCGGGATAGATCGTGAGGGTGAGATCAGAGACCGCGACAAATTCGTCGTAACATTTGCGGACGCCACTCAACTGAACGGCATCGCCGACTACGGAACGCGCAGACCCGTTGAAAGCAGGTGCAACAGGAGCCTGAACGGAACTCATAAGGGGCCAGAGTAACCTATTTCCCTGCGGCTTGTCTCCACTTAGCGTACCTGCGCCAACTGATTTAACGAACGTCACACTTACTAGACACCGCGGCTGACCCCTTCTGCTTGACGGGGAGAGATATACAGGGCGGGAAAATTCCTACACCCACCGGAAAATGCCTGGGGCGGGGGGGGCGCGTGCGTGTGCTTGCCTGGCGCGCGGGGCGAGGGGCCAGAGTAACCAACGAGTTAACAACTATTAGCTGATTATTAAACACGTGGGGAGAGCGGACGCGCGCGGCGAACGGCGTAGCGACGAGCGGCGGGCGGCATAGAAACAGGCGATACGAGGGCGCGACCGAGTGTGTAGGAAGAGCGCGAGTCCGCCGAAGAAAAAAAAACGCAAGCTTGTGCCAAACGCCTGCTTTCGTTAGCTACGAGCGTTGGCGTTGACGCGCCCTCCCAAAACACCTAGCATTCCCGATTTCACGTCGTTCGGAGCGCATGAGGTAACGCTAAGGGCAGCCCTTTTTGCAAGCTTACTTCTTCAGACCTGCCGGCCAGTTGATCACAAGTTCAAAGTTCTGCGACTGCGTGCCAGCCGGGGCGGTATTCATGAGAAACCGCCCGTCCGGCGCGACATCGTACCAGCGGCCCGCGAGATTGCGGACCGCCACTTCAAACAGCGCTTCCGGATTGCCGAGTTCGATGGTGCTGCCCTTCTCGTTCACTTTGACTGCCATCATCCGCAGGGTTGAGCGGTAATAGATCTCTTTGCCATCCCGCCTCCACACTGGCCTTTCGCCGCCGTTGGTCGAAACCTGGTGTTGCTCACCACCGGAAGGAAAAGGAGAGACATAAACCTCTTGCTTGCCGCTCAGATCCGACTCATATGCAAGCCATTTCCCATCCGGAGAAAAAGAAGGCATGATTTCGTTTGCGGGCACGGATCGAAAGACCCTTGGAGTGCGATCACCGGTCAGATTAACGATGTGGATGCGTAATCGTTTCGTCGCCGGGTCCTCCGCAATATAGGCTAGATATTTTCCGTCACGCGAAGTTGTGGGGTACATAGCTATATTCTGACCCTTCTCAACCGCGAGCGGCTGCTCACTGGCGGAGTTGTCTACTTCTTTGACATACACATCGAATGGGCCACTTGCATTGGTCGCGAAATAGATCCGCCGTCCGTCGGAAGACCAGGCCGGTGACATGATCGTGCTCGGAGCGGTCAACAAGGTCCTGGTCCCCCGTGCGTCAAGGACCAGAATGTTGTTGTTGATTCCACCGACAGTGTCTGCAACCACACGAGAGCCATCGGGAGATACTGCGACGTCCGTGTACTTATCAGTTTCCCCGATGGTGCCCAACTGTTTGCCCCTACGGTCATACCACACCAGCCCGGCCTTGATGGCGCCCTCACCTGTCCGGTATAGCAGTTCGCCGTTCGTTGAGGCGGAGAAGGTGCCGAAACCGAACAAAGCGTCAAATGCGACATGGTCCGCAATTGCGATCGGGACTCCAGTGAGCATTCCACGACGCGGGTCGAATGGCTGCGCCACAACGTTGCCATCGCGCCAGTAGATCAGGCGTCCATTGGCATAAGTCACATTGCTGCAGATGTGCAGCAACGGGTGATCCTGCCTGCCATCCAGCGACGCAAAGTGAATCTCGGTACGGTTGTTGCACGCACCGTTTGGCTCATTGCTGTAAATAAAGTGCTGACCGTCAGGCAGGAAGTGTGCCCAGCGATGACTACCGACCAAAGCGATGTTTGATTCGAGGCTGGAACTGGTAACCGGAGCCGGCGAACCTCCCTCCGCGGGCACGCGAAAGACAGGACCACCACGACTGGGTGAGAAGAGGATCGTCTCGGAAATTCCCCAACTTCCCCCGCGGCCGTCTTGGGCGTCGCAGATAATCCGTATTGGACCGCCGTCGGCAGGTACAGCCTTCAGCTTACCCTCAGCAAAGAAAGCAATCTCCTTCCCATCGGGCGACCAAAAGGGAGCGTTGCTGCCACTAGTGCCTGGAATCTCGTGTACATCGTGCGAGCGTAAGGACTGTAGCCAGAGTGAGCAGGTCTTACTTCCCACAATGGACGCCGCAGACTCAACCGTTGAACACCCAATGAAAGCAACGCGGCTGCCGTCGGGAGAAATCTGTGGCGGACCGTTTCGTCCCGTAGTCGCGGGCATCACTCCAGCGGGGAAGAGAACTGAAACGGTCCAACGCGGGCTAGGAGCCGATCGCGTCGCGTAATATGTCCCCGCAAACGTCATTCCAATTGCCGCCAATACGCCTGCGATCCAGACACCCAACGAGCGTAGCCTCCTGGTTTTCGTAGCGGTTTCCGTCGGATTGCGTTCGAAGTCGCTCTGCCTCACCCAACGCAGTTCCCGCGCCACCTCATGAGCACTCTGCCATCTCTCCGTCGGGTCCTTGGCCAGGCAGGTGTGGACCACGTGCTCCAAACGCCCTGACACGGCTGGTATCCGTTCCGGTTCCTTCTCCAGGATGGCGGTCATAATGCTCAACTGGCTCTTGCCTTCAAATGCACGCTTGCCGGTTAGCATCTCGTACAGAACCGCTCCCAGAGCAAACACATCGCTGCGGGCTTCTGCGTCATTGCCTCGCAGAACCTCCGGTGCTACGTACTGGAATGTGCCCACCACAGTTCCGCGCTGCGTCAACGCAACCGACTGCTGTGTCATCGAAGCAATGGTCATCGTGGGTGTCGAAGGGGCCAACGATCCCGTGGCGTTTGTCGTGGAAACTGCGGCCAGCGGCTTAGCGAGGCCGAAGTCCAGCAACATCGCCCCCGACTTCGTGAGCATAACGTTCCCCGGCTTCAAGTCCCTGTGTGCAAGCCCTGCTTGGTGCGCGCAATCGAGGGCCTCGGCGATCTCGATTCCATGGTCCACGGCCTGTTTCACGGGCAAGGCTCCTCGTAGCAGCCGCTGCTGCAATGTTTCGCCTTCCAACAACTCCATCACCAAATAGTCAATTCCAGCTTGGTGTCCGAGGTCATAGAGCGTGCAAATATGAGGGTGTTGTAACGTCGAGATTGCACGCGCTTCGCGTTCAAATCGCGCTTTTAAATCCGGGTCAGAAGAGAGGTGGGTAGGTAGAACCTTGATGGCAACATCGCGTCCGAGTCGTGTATCCCGAGCGCGATACACTTCACCCATGCCGCCTGCACCCAGGCGAGATTGAATCTCATACGGCCCGAGTTTCGTACCTGGGGAAAGGGCCATTTGCGCGACATTATAGTCCCAGTCGGCACGTGAGACTGTTTCGGAGATTGACTCGGCCTGGAGCCAGTTGGGTAGGCATTTCGGTTAGAGGAAAAATTCCCGATCAAGAGAATTGAAATGTCTGACCATCGCGTGTCATTTGTGGTCACTCGAAAACTGGATACGGCCCGTGGGATGCAAAATCCTAATAACACCCATCGTCGAGAAAACGGCGAAGGAAAAGTGCGACTTGGATTATTTAACGTGCTGCTATCTTCTTGCTGATTCGTTCTTCAATGTGTGAATGAACTCGTTCGAGTCTGTAACCCAACCAAACAGCGCCGTTAAGATTTGAATTGACGCTTTGTAATTGCCCTCACGACCGAGCGCCTCGGCCGTCGTATCGGTCAACAACACCGGAATGTAGTCGAGGAACATAGCATCCCGCATCGTTGACTCAACGCAAACGCTGGTTGTCGCTCCAGTCAAAATCAAATATCGAATGCGCAGACGTTTGAGGGTCACGTCGAGATCCGTCTCGTGGAAGCCGCTAAAGCGATGTTTCCAGATTACGATGTCGCCGGTGGTCGGCTTCAACTCAGGGATAATTTCAGTGTCCCACGTGTCCCGAATCAAGATGCGGCTCGGCGTCCCGTCAGGTGCAACATTCGATTCGCCCACGTGCAACCACTGATGCTTGAGGAAATTTGGCGCGTCGTGAGGCCCAACGTCCGAGAGATCACGTTGAAAACCCATCTTGAGATAGATCACTTGTATGCCGACATCGTGCGCGGCGGCAACTGTCCTCGCGACGGCTGGGACGATCGCGCGGATCGGTTCGATACCTATGCCGGCACGATCGAACATGCCTCCCTTACCACCGAAGTCGTTTTGCATATCGACCACGATGACTGCAGTTTGCTTCGGGTTGATGGTCAGAGACCCAGGTTGGGCATGTAGCTCAATACTCGAGGTGCGCGACTGCGCGTAGGCGATTGTGGCGGCTAATACCAATGCGGCGCTAAATGGGAGCGGTCGCAGCATGTTGACTTCCAACTCCAGACAGGGACATCGTATCACGGCTCTCTCAATTTCTTCGGATAGTTGAGGTCTGCCGAAAAGAACATATCGAACGGGGCGCCATTCTGAATCTGTTGAAAGAAGCTGCCGGAGGACCCGAAAATCAACTTCACCTTGTTGCCTGTTTCCTTCTGGAATTGTTCGGCAATGTCTTGCATTGCGAACTGAAGATCAGCTGCCGCTGCAACGGTGATTTCTTGCGCGAAGGATAGTCGGGGTAAGACGAGGGCGAGGCACACAAGCAGAATAGATCTTCGGACATTCATGCGTTCTCTCCTAAGAGTTTTATAATGAGTTCATGCCAATCTCAGCCAGAAATAAACTCCGTGGAACAATTGAGGAAGTCGAGTTGGGCGATATCATGGCCCATGTTGTTGTCCGAGTGGGCGACAATCTAATAGAGAGTGCCATTACACGACGCAGCGCCGCCGAGTTGAAACTCAAAAAGGGAGACACGGTCGTCGCAGTCGTAAAAGCCACCGAAGTGATGATTCAAAAAGATTGAGCGTCATTGCACGTCCACTATCTTCAGTGTGGTGACCTGCTTCACCCAGCGGGCCATTCTTTTTTCGTCAGGGATGACGATCCGATATGGCCCTTCTTTTTCTGGAAGCGGTTTACCGTCCCGCATGAGAGCAAGCAGTATCTGCCGTTCCGCAAACGCTGGGTCCAACTCTGGCAAAGCGATCACTGCTCGATAACCATCGGCAGCTTCAACGAGCAAACAGCTGGCGAGTCGTTTGCCCTTCAGAGATTCCCCAAAAGTCACGCCCGCTTTCTCGAGTACGCTTCTTACAGTGACTCCTTCAAAACTCACAGCAAGGGAGGAGTGGTCAGAAGCGGTCACTTTCACATGCGGCAGAGCTTCAAGGTCGGCGCGACTCAGGATTTGCCTTCCGCCATCCGTCTGCACAATCAACTGTTGACACTGGAGAGCGGTGCTGACAAACAAAAGAAGAAAAAACGAACTGGCTACCAGTAGTCTTCTCATATCTCACACTCGAATAATCATCACTTCCGTTGCCTTGATAAGGGCAGCAGCAGTCTGACCCGGTTTGAGGCTCATTTCACGTGCCGATCGCGCCGTGATAATCGAAGTAATTTGCTGTTGACCGATTGAAATGACAACCTCTGCCATAAGCCCACTGACTTGTACACTCTCGATTCTTCCCACCAGTTGGTTTCTTCCACTGAGTCGGCGCATTACGAGCCTCCGCTCGGGTGCGGTTTTTGCCCTGGTCCGAAACAGCAAACGGTCTACTTCACTTTGTGGAATACGGTGATGTCCGCCGGCAGTGCGAATGCTGCGAATCTTCTTCCTATAGATCCACTGCTTTATCGTTGGGTAACTGACGCGAAGCTCTACAGCTGCGTTACGCACCTTCAGCAACTCCTCTGCCTGCGCTTTCGACGATTGAGGCTTCCGATTCTTGGGCATTTGGAACGGAATCCTACAGTCGTAAGGCGACCCCGGTCAAACCGACAAACCATTGATTGATCTTGCTCCGGCAGCGAATCGCTCACACTCGCATCGAATTCGACGTAATAACCATCGGTAATATACACTTCCTAAAATATTGGACGCGACTGTCTTAGGAGCAAGAAGAATGCATTGTGTTACGCAATCGATGAAATCGCCAATGCTTGGAACTACGCCCATCTTTTTCAAATCAAGTGTTCTACATAAGACTTTGTTCTCATTGGCTTGGTCATTGTTTTTCTTTTGCTTATCTGTTTCCTTCTCAGATGCTCAAGTATCAGCAAAGCTGTCTGGGGTCATCACTGACCCGTCAGGAGCTGCCGTGTCCGGGGCAACCGTCACCGAGAAGAGTCTTGATACGGGCGTTGCTCGTATCGCTTCAACCGATTCGAGTGGCCGTTACACCTTCTTTGCATTACCAGTTGGGTTGTACGAGGTTAGGGTCACCAAAGATGGCTTCGCGGAAGGCATCCGATCAGGTATTCGTCTAGCAGTCGGACAAGACGCAAGCGCTGATTTGACTCTTCGTGTCGGAAAAGTTAGCGAACAGGTAAAGGTCACGGAGGACGCGCCGGTTGTGAATCTGACGACACAAGACATTTCGGGCCTGGTAGGTGAAAGACAAGTCAAGGATTTGCCTCTCAACGGGCGCAGCTACGATCTGCTGCTTTCGCTCAATCCCGGAGTTGTGAACTTCACCTGGGAGAAGACGGGCGGCATTGGCGTCTCGAATTCCACGACAGGCAACAACTTTGCCGTATCCGGCAATCGCCCGCAGCAGAACATCTTCTTGCTCAATGGAGTGGAATTTACCGGCGCGGCCGAAAACAACATGCAGCCCGGCGGAAGCAGTCAGCAGTTGCTCGGCGTGGACGCAGTGCGCGAATTCAATGTGCTACGCGATTCCTACGGCCCCGAGTACGGCAAGCGCCCCGGTGGACAAGTCACTATCGTGACTCAATCCGGAACAAATGACCTTCACGGCAGCGTATACGAATTTCTGCGAAACAGCGCGCTCGACGCTCCCAACTATTTTGATCGGGGTTCCGCTCCACCCTTCCAGCGCAATCAGTTTGGTGCAGCCCTTGGTGGACCGCTCAGAAATGGCAAGACTTTCCTCTTCGGCAATTACGAGGGACTTCGCCAGCATCT
>DATFQQ010000093.1:0-9935 GCA_035264195.1 Candidatus Sulfotelmatobacter sp.
GGACGTCGTCAAGTATCCGTATCAGAACGAAATCATATGCATTACAACGGACGGCTCTGATCGGCAGATACGATTTTCACACACCTATTCCAGCATGGCCTTGCAGAACTTCGATGCCCAATGGTCGATCGGCGGCCCTTCCCAAGATGGAAGGTTCTATGCCTGGACGACGAAGGCAGGCGGCCAGTTCGGTTGTACTAACGGTACATTCAAATGCGCTCTGACTAGCCGGCGTAGCGAGGTCTTAGTGGTCAAGCTCCAGTAGCCCCGGAGCGCCGAACATCCGTCTACGGTGCAATCACAGTGGATGAGGAGATGTCGGTTATTCCGGGGACGGCGTGATCCTTGACCGAGGATTCACAACGGGTGTGAGCATGATCCTCGTTTCCGGGAACTCGTCGAGCGCCCAATACTACACACACCCACCAGGTGCGCTCCAGTTTGTTTATCAGCTCAGTGGGCGGTGAAGTCTTTCGCGTAGGGTAGCCGGTCCCAAATCCGCCAGAATGCTTCCATTTCGTCCGCCCGGCCCAAAGAGACGCGAATGTATGTGTTGAGGGGCGGGAAGCGACGTCCGATCAGAATCTTGTTCTTGCGAAAATGCTGAATCGCCTCTTCCGCGGGATGAAAGGTGTTCATCATGATGAAATTGGTGTGCGAGTCGATCGGTTTAACCATTCTAGCCATGGCCTGATTAAAGAATTCCTGCCGGTCGTCCACATTACGCTGGATGAAATCATTGGTTCCCTCCTTGTCATGCAGCGCAGCAACGGCGGCTTGCGTGATGATGACATTGATGTTGTCCTCCGTGCTGAATTTTCGCATCCGCTCAATCACTTTCGGAGATGCCACTGCGTAGCCCAACCTTAGGCCAGCCAAGCCAAACACTTTGGAAAATGTTCGAGTCACGATCACCCTATCATCCGCCAGGGAATGATCGATGAACGACGCGTACGCTTCGGACGTACCGGCGTAGTGATGGTAGGCCTCGTCGATGACGACGACGGCGGAGGCCGGAAGCTTGCCAATAAACATCTCCAGGTCCTTCCGGGCCGTTAGGGAGGCCGTAGGGTTGTTCGGGTTGCATATGTACACGAGGCCGGTGGACCGGCTAACCCGCTCCAGCATACCTTCCAAATCGTGGGCAAATGCCTGAGTCAAATGCACGGATGTAATTTCAGCACCTGCTGCGCTGGCATAGTGTTCCATAGCTTCAAAAGTTGGCGAAGCCTGGATCAATTGCCTTCGAGCGCCGAGGAATGCGCAGGCAGCCATACGCAGTATCTCGGTAGATCCGCAACCAACAAGAAGACGATCAGAAGTGACATGATGGGCATCCGCGATATGTTCGATGAGGGAGTTGTATTGCATACGCGGATACCGATTCACTTCGCCGACGCAGGAGCGGATTGCTTCCGACACTTTTGCCGATGGACCATAGGCATTTTCATTGCTGTGCAAGCGGATGAGACTCTCATCTTCTCCCCATCGAGAGGGTTCGACTGTGCCGGTGCTCGCACCTAGTGGCCAAGACATGGCCGCTGCTGCAGAAACAGCACCGAGGCTCAGAAAATCCCTGCGAGACGTAGTCATCGGTCAGAATCGAGTAAAACATCCGAGCGTCTTTTATACGGAGTTGCAGACAAAAGCGCGATCGCTTCGCCAGTCGTCCGTTCTGTCATCCTCTCCCCGCCGGTGCGTGCTGCCCTCTGATTTGGATGCAGAGAGACCGGAATCGAGCGTGGGCATTATTGCACGGTCAGGGCAAAGCCGGAGGTGTGAACAATGGTGCCGCTGGTCCCGGTGATGGTTAGGTTGTAGGTTCCTGGCGTTGCCCCCGAACCTGCAGTTAGGGTGAGGGTCGTCGAGCCAGAGCCCGTCAGCGAACTCGGTTTGAAGCTTGCGGTCACATTGTGGGGCAGCCCGCTAATCGTGAAAGTGACGACGCCGACAAAGCCGGATGTGGGAGTGAGAGTTACGATATTTTGGACACCAGATCCTCCACGGGTCGCGGTCAGAGTCGCAGCCGAAAGAGACAGTGAGAAATCACCGATAGAGTTCACCAGCAAAACGGCCTGGGCTGTGCTGTTGAGCCCCCCATTAATGCCGCTGACTGTCAAAGGATAGGTGTTAGGGTAAGTTGCAGATTGCAAGTCGTTCGTGTTGAGGTTGAGTGTTGTCGAGCCGCGTTCAGGGATGGTAGGGTTACCAAAGGTGGCCACAACACCATTGGGGACGCCGTTCACGCTCAATGCGATAGGCCCCGTAAAACCGGCGGACGGAGTTGACTGCACGCTGAAGTTTACACTCTGACCGGGGGTAATCACTTGCTGCCAAGGCGTTAGGGTGAGTGAGAAACTCGGACCCGTTGCCAGTTGCACGAACCATGCGGTAGAAGGAACACCGCTTGAAGTCAACACGAATAGCAGATAGTACCCTGGCGGCGCTATGTTGGAGTTCGGGGGACTGGTAACGTTAAGGAGCCCAGAACCGAGTGTAAAGGACAGGCCAATGAGTCGTTGATCCATGTCAAAAGCATGAGTGGAAGCGCCAGGTCGTACCAGCACAACGGATGAGATGTTGGGTGCGTCAGGAGTCTGCAGCGTGAATGTCTGCCCATAACCGACGACGCTGGGGACGCTGGCTATGGTCGGGCGCGCCGCGAGCGAACCATCAGCGTTGAACAGGTACGCGGGTTGGTAAATCTCCATGTGAGGCTCGTAGGAGCCAGGTTTTGGGTTCCCCCCGGCAACCCACACGGTGGCATCGGGAAGAAGCAATGCCACCGAATGATACATGCGGGGGTAGGTATTGGCGCCTGCGGAGGAAAAAGTATTTGTCGACGGGTCGTAGAGATCAGCCTTTAAGCTGGCGGATTTGGCGAACTCGTCGGTGGCGGAACCTCCAAGGGCCAAAACTTGGCCGCTCGGCAGAATCACCGCGTTCATCTCGATACGCGGTTGAGACATGCTCGGCCCCCACTGCCAGACCGGAGTCGCTGCCGAGAGGTCGATCAGTTCGGTGGTGGCCGTTGCCGGACTATTCCCGCCTAGAATCAGTACTTGCGGTTTGTAGTTGTTTGCGGGCATAAGCGGAAGCAGCACGGAACTGCCATATCTTCGGTTGTTTGGATAATTGGTATTTGCAATCACGCCCGACCATTTGTTCGTTGAAGTATCGTAATAGCGAGACTGCGGGCTCCAGCCTGAGTAGAAAACGTTCCCATTCGGCAACAAGTGGAGACGCGGGTAAAGAGGAGGAGTCCAAGTTGACGGATGTCGGCTCCAGGTCCCCGTTGCCGTATCGAAAATCTCAACGGTGTTGTTGGTGTAGTTTCCGTCACCCAAGCCGGAAAATGCCATGACGGTGCCGTCACCCAGTAGTGTCACTGTCGGATACCACCGTCCGTGGGTCATGTTAGGCAGATCCGTAAATTGATTAGTTACCGGATCAAATACCGACGCCTTTGAGATCCCTAGGAATGGGTTGTACTGAAGAGTGCCGCCGTCAATAAACGCTCGCCCATCTGGAAGTATCACCATGCCGTTGCAGAACATATCCCAAGTTACAGACTGCGTTGTGATGGTTCCGCTCTGCGGGTCCCAAACGGCGGCCTGGTAGTCAGAATTTTTGGCATTGAGGGAAAAGTTACCGGAGCCCGAGATCACCAACACTTGACCGGTATTGAGGAGCGACGCATGAATGGGATTGGTGGGCACGGTGTAGGGGAGCGTTGTCCATTGACCCTGCACGCTTGCCTGGCCCGAAGCACTTGACAGCCCCACGCTAGCAACAAACAGCGCAATGCAAAAAAGCCCAGCACAGGGACCGCGCCTTTCCAGCGGCCCATCGAGGGCGCGACCATTGGTACCCCCATCCGATCTTCGCTTGGATCCCATCCAACCCTGCGCGACTCGATGAAAGCAGAAAATTGTGGGTCAGTCAATATCTGATTGGGGAGGTCCTAAGCGGGACATTTGTCTGAGAGTCCAGCTTGCTCTCCTTATCTTGATATATAGGAAAAACAAAATTCAATCTCAAAGAGTTGCACCACTTGGGCAGGAAGATAGCTGTCGTAAAAGTTTATCTTCAGATAGGAGACTAAAGAACCTTCATTCGCTCGAGCAGGCTCGTTGGACACATGAGAGGGATTAAGTAGTGGCGCTGGATTCAGCCGCCCAACCCAGCGCAAAGACGGCCATCACGTCCGATCAAGGGATTCGTTCCGACCGTTCGCTCCAATGACCTCGCCCAACTCAGACGCACAGGCTTCTACCTCTTCTTCTGGCCTAGTAGGAGAAATACGGTGGACAGCAGACCTCTTGAACGTGGTGCGAGTAGCCGGAAGTAACGCATCGAGTTCCGAAAGCGATCCATAACTTGGGGAATCAGAATGTCGATAAGTTCTTTGTTTGTGTATCTGACAAGTGTCAGACCTCCGTTCCTGGTGTCTTTTGCCAAGTACTGAACTTCTCGAGCACTGATCCGCTTGAGCCGCTTCTCAACAATTTACCGGCGGAAAAAGAACTGAGCTATGCCGATTGTCTGCCAGATCTATTGAGCTGCGAAATGGAAGCGCGAGGGACAGACTATCTCCAAGTTCGGCTGCAGTTTTCCCTTCCTGAGGACATTCGAACAGCTTGATTTTGGTTTTCAACGCTCGATCGATGAACGCCAGATTCGGGAGCTGCGTTCGCCGCGTTTCAAGAAACTCTCTATCAAGCGCCAGCCGCAGTGATCTGGGGAACGTTCGTCTTTTGCATGACTTCGGGAGCGCGAGCGTGACGCTGGACGCGTGAACCGCTCATTCTTTTGGCGCGACCGTAGGTGGCGAAGACATGGTCTCACAAGATGGACTGGAATTCGCCGATCCGCTCTACCTAACCTCAGACGTGATCAGGGCGATCCCGGCTTCCGCCCGTCGGTTGAGCAGTTCGATCCAACATTGATTGTCGGTGAACGGCCCGTCGGTGACGACTTTTAGCGCGCCTCGGTGTAGAACTTGAGTGAAACGTCCTGATCGCGAACTGGAATGCTCACAACTTTAAGCCTTCAGAACAGATTCCTATGGTATCGAAGTCGGTTTTAGATGGCCCTCGAGAAATGAAATCAATTGTTCCCCCAATGCAGGCCCGGAGGCAATCAAACCTGGCAACAATGGATTTTCCTGGTTACAGAGTAGTACGCGGTTTTCTGATGTGCGAAGCATGCCACCAGAACTTAGCACCAGGGCAGCGCCGGCGGCGACATCCCACTCATGCTTGGGAGTGAGAGTAAACGTAATGTCGGCGAGGCCCGCTGCAACCAGGGCCAGTTTATAAGCTACCGAGCCCATTGGCTGGATTTGATATTCGCTGCTCTGGAACTGTTGCCACTCTCCACGCTTCACTTCGCTCCGGCTCGCCAGAATCAAAGATCCCTTCAACGTTGTTCTCTGACTGGGGCGCGCCGGCTTTCCGTTATAAAGGACACCACAATCGATCGCTCCGATGATGGTTTCACTTGTCGCCGGATTACAGATTCCGCCCGCCACCGGTCGGCCATCTTCCACGAACCCGATCGATGCGCAGAACTCCGGGATGCCCTGCACGAACTCACGAGTACCATCCAGCGGATCGACAACCCACACTCTGCTCTTGCTTAGGCGCGACATATCATCCGCACTCTCTTCCGAAAGCCATCCTTCTCCATCGCGCAACAGATTTTGGCGCAATATCACATCGATGGCACGGTCCGCCTCGGTAACCGGATCATGCCCGATCTTGTACTCAGTCTCGATTGCCCCAGGAGTGAAACGTGCAAATACTGCGCGAGCGGCTTCGAGGGCGGCAGAAATGCGCTCCAGGATCTCGGCGTATGCGGAAGAACTCATGTTTATGAATTTGTCCTTAGAAGAATTAGGCCCACAACATGCGGGCTCCTGTTATCAGCAGCAACGCGCAGAGAAGGCGGCGCAACCACAGCATCGGAAGCCGGGTGGCGATGTGGGATCCGATCAATCCGCCAGGAATCGAGCCGATCAAAAGCGAAACCACAAGTCCAGAATCGACATTCCCCAGCCGGAAGTGCATGAATCCGGTTACACCCGTGAGCACAACCGCGTGCACAATGTCGGTACCGACGTTAATTTTAGGAGGGAAGCTGTAGAACAGAAGCAACAGCATCATGATGATGCTGCCGGAACCGACCGATGTCATACCAACTAGAAACCCGGCCACCAGTCCGATGAGAACCATACCGGCAAAGCCCTTCATCGTAGGTGGTCGATTTGCTACTTTCTCTTCAATCCGACGCTGGAACAACATCAACAGCGGAATGACGATCAGAAGAATGCCAACCGCACTCTTAATGAAATTATTCACTCCGTCACCGTAAAGGTGACGGATGTACATCAGCAGCTTCACTCCGACGATCGAGCCGGGGATGCTGCCACAAGCCAACGCCAAAACGACTTTCCGGCGAACCGTTTCCTTCTTCAAGTGCATCAGGCTCGCCGGAATTTTGGTAAAGAAGTTGAACAGTGCGTCCGAACCTACCGCAACAATCGCTGGCACTCGCAAGCCGAAGATCAGCACGGGGAGCAACAACACGCCTCCCCCCACACCGCTCATTCCAATCAAAACACCGACGACAAAACCGACTAGGATTTTGAGTGCCAGTAGTTCCATGTTCAGACCCGTACTTCTACGCTGCGGCTCCGTTTACTCCGATGAAACCTTCGCGCTCCAGGTGCAGAATAATTTCCTGGGCGGCCTCTTCGGGAGACAACTCGCCAGTGTTAATTGTCACTTCAGCATCCGGTGGAACTTCGTAGGGATCCGAAATCCCCGTGAACTCCTTTAAGATGCCAGCACGCGCCTTGGCGTAAAGGCCCTTTCGGTCCCGTTGTTCGCAAACCTCAACCGACGTCGCGATGTGAACCAGAATGAAGCCTCCGTACGGTTCGATCAGCTGGCGCACGTGTTTACGCGTCGCGTCGTATGGAGCAATCGGAGCGCAGATGGCGATGCCGCCATTCTTTGTAATCTCCGAAGCCACATATCCGATGCGTCGGATGTTGATGTCGCGGTGCTCTTTTGAGAATCCAAGTTCCGAAGAAAGATGCTTCCGCACCAGGTCTCCGTCCAGCAACGTCACCGGGCGGCCGCCGATCTCTAGGAACTTGGTCAGCAGCACGTTCGCGATCGTCGACTTGCCCGAACCCGAGAGTCCAGTAAAGAAAACCGTTACGCCCTGCCGGCTGCGTGGTGGGAAGCTACGGCGTAGCTCATGCACGACTTCCGGATAGGTAAACCACCCCGGAATCTCGCCTCCTTCGTTGAGTCTCCGTCGCAATTCCGTACCCGAGATATTGAGTACTCGATCAGTCTTCTTAACTTCATCGTCAGGCACGTACCGGTCTTCGTCCTCGAGGTACACCATCATGCTGAAGGGCACCATCGTGACGCCGATTTCCGATTCATTCTTCTTGAACAGTTCTTGGGCTTCGTACGGACCATAGAACGGTTTGCCATCCGTATCCTTGCCAGGCCCGGCGTGGTCACGTCCGACAACCAGATGCGTGCAGCCGTGATTCTTCCGGATCAACGCATGCCACATCGCCTCGCGTGGTCCACCCATACGCATGGCAAGCGGAAGCAGCGAGAGCTTCTGCGTGCCTTGCGGATATTTCGAACTCAGCAGTTGGTAGCAGCGAACTCGGGTGTAGTAATCCACATCGCCCGGTTTTGTCATGCCAACGACAGGATGAATCAACAGGTTCGCTTCAACTTGCTTCGCTGCACGGAACGTAAGTTCCACGTGTGCACGATGCATGGGGTTGCGCGTCTGGAACGCAACTACGCGACGCCATCCAAGACGGGCAAACTCTGCTCGCAATTCTGCCGGAGTCAGGCGAAGTGCGCGAAAATCGTAGTGCGATGGGGCCTGCAAACCTTCGACGCGTCCACCCACATACCATGGGTTGGACTTGTTCATCGCATAGTCCGCACCCGGGTGTGCTTTGCTCGTGCTGTTGAAAACCGCCTTGGCTTCCGCAGCCCGATCTGGCTGCCACACTTCCTCGACATGCAATACAGCCAGCATCACGCCCTCAGCATCTCGCAGCGCGACCTTGCTGCTACCAGGGGTGAGCTTCTTGGCAAACTCTTCTGTCACATCCAGCGTGATCGGCATGGGCCAGAGAAGTCCGCTGGCCAGACGCATGTTGTGGCAAACGCCTTCGTAGTCGGCTTTATTCATAAAGCCGTGCAGAGGAGAAAATCCTCCACTCATTAACAGTTCAAGATCGCAAGTTTGACGGGGTGTCAAATCCCAGGATGGCCATTCGCGAGAATGGGCTTTCAATTCTGCGGCTTTCTCCGACGGCGCAAAAAGATTGATGAGTTCGCCGCCGTGCGGAGCGATCAAATGGCTAGTGGAAGCGGACAAGTGCGTTAACCTCCGAACATCGAATTTGGATTTAATGCATGTAATTCAGTGTCTCGCAGAGGGAATCATCACGATTTCCGGACTGCTGTTTGGGGGGATTCTAACGAGACGGCAAACGGCGCATCACTGACCCTAGTTGCACCCCAGTGTACACCCACACAAGCACTGCTCTTGCCTGTTCGCAAGTGCCGTGCCGCCTACGGTTTTGCCATTGTACTGTAAATTGATAAGGATAAAAGATTAAAGTTCCAATTTTGACATCTGAGTTGGTCTTCCCATCTCAGATGTGCAAATCGCTGCACAGTTTGGCCATCAATTCTCCCTCCTTCGTATCAGCACTGGGCAACTCCTTGCGCAGTACACGGCTGTGGTCGCCCCATGTTGGCGAACGAAAACGTACTCTCAAGATTTGCGTGAAAGGAACGACGATAGCTTAGGTGGAGATTATGCTCAGGAACTCAGATTGCCAGAATTCGCTGTGTTGGCAACTTCAATCGCGAGTGCAGCAGCGTACGAACCATCAAAGCGGATATCGCGTACCAGCCACCGGTCCGCTTCCGATGCCTCTGGTCTGGTCGCAATCAGAGCCTGTGTTTCACCCCGCTCAATCGACACGTCGAACTGATGGAGAGGAATTGAGAGCCCTTCCCCTTTTCCCTTGATATATGCCTCTTTGCGTGTCCAACATCGGAAGAAGGCCGCGTGAAGTTCGTCTTCCAGTTCAAGTTCGTTTAGCTTCTGGCGCTCGGAGACAGAGAAGAATCGGTTCGCAAGATCCTTCAAATCTTTAACAGGACGGATCTTCTCTACGTCGACTCCTACTTCCGTTCCCCTCACAAAAGCCAGCAAAGCGACACCCTCCGTGTGAGAAACATTGAACCGGAGTTCGTTGCCTTCATTCAGCAAAGGTTTGCCGAACTTTGTGTAACGAAAACTCAAATTGTTCGGTGCTCTGTCGAGATACTTCGCAAGAAGTAGCCGGAGCGTCCCGCGGGTCAGAATGAACGCGCGACGCGGCGGTTCGACCAGAAAGCGCTGTGCCCGCGTCCGCTCTTCGGGGGAAAGCACTTCGTAACACCGCTCCATCTCCTCCGCAGAAGCGTCGAAAGATTTCTTCCAGAGATGGACAGTACCGGTGGGCAGATTTGCCACCTTTGCGGCGTCAGTTGAGGCGTCCCAAACCCCGGAAAT
Organism: Candidatus Sulfotelmatobacter sp.; assembly: GCA_035264195.1. Classification (GTDB taxonomy): domain Bacteria; phylum Acidobacteriota; class Terriglobia; order Terriglobales; family Acidobacteriaceae; genus Sulfotelmatobacter. The sequence goes on from DATFQQ010000093.1 coordinate 9,622, forward strand.
CTCAATCCCCGCATCCGGTCGCTTGGCCGCGAAACCTGTTAGGCGCGCAGTCAACTGTAAGTAACCCCCAACCTCAGAGTCCCTGACGAGCAGGATGTCAAAATCTTACCCTACAAATGTCAGTGTTGTTACGAGGTTACAAGTCCCTAACTGGCATTTGATTTTCTCGTTGGCGGACAATCGCAGGCTCTTTTCTATTGCCTGAATCACAGGTATCCTTAAGTCGAGCCCCTCTGTGACCGCGGTCCAAACCCTATTTCGGCCAGAACCCTCGGCGGTGACCGACCGCTGGGTGGGATGCGTTTCCGTCATCG
>DATFQQ010000094.1:0-2103 GCA_035264195.1 Candidatus Sulfotelmatobacter sp.
ATGTGAAGATAGGCGTAAGGCGTTCCAGCAAACATGATCCACGCGCCCGCATCTCGCACCGTAGTAGGGAGGCCGCAATGCGTCGAATCAAACGGCCAAAGCACCATCCAGTGTGGCCCTATGGGAATTGGAGGGCTTGTCCGATCGAAGGGCGTGTCGTTGCTATGTTGCGTGGCCCCGCAGAGCATATAACACAATCCCGGTGAACGGTTCGTAGGTGCAGGTTTTCGGGAAGCGGCGTCTCTGAACCACTGCATCCCGAGTTCATCGACGCACATCGGGGGATCTCCAACTCTATTTTCGTTGCCGGGGGTGCAGATCCAGCCGTTGTTGCCTTGACGGAGGACCGTCATCGTACCGCGATGATCCATCTCAGCAACCGTAGCATGGCGAGTGATCACGGAGGGCCCCGAGCGCACCGCTCGAGCGATCTTCACAGCCTTCTCCAGGTCATCTCCCGAAGAAGAAACGGGCAACTGCTCGGGTAATGCGATCGCGGCATTGCTGTAGCTTCCCGAAGCTCCGGTTTGTGCGTAAGCGCGGCTTTGAAGAATCGCCATAACACTCCCGAATAGGGCGAACCGACCAATGGCCTCACGTCGCGTGAGGTCTACGCTTGGTCCATCGTTGCGGTCTGGCTGATCTGGCATGCACCCTCCTGCGCGTTGTCGCTTTTCGGCTTTTTCGCGCTCGGAAGTACGTTCCTCAATCTAGTAGTCGAACCATTGATCCATCGCTTGCACCTTTTCTTTGGTATAAGGCGGGAACAAGTGATCGATAGCGACGTCGGGCGGGGATATCAAGACCGACTTGGCGTGCGTGAGGGACTCGTAGCCGTACTTCCCGTAGTAGTTCCCTAGTCCCGCGGTTCCCACTCCTCCGTAAGGCATGGACTCAATGTACAGAAAGACATTGGTCTGGTTCACGGCGCCGCCGCCGAAGGATACGGACCCCAACACCCGATCGATCATCTGCTGATTTCGGCTGAAGACATAGCCGCCAAGTGGTTTGGGCAGCGACTTGATCTTTGCGAGTAGTTGTCCGAGATCGGAGTAGGTGAGGATTGGCAAAAGCGGCCCAAAGATTTCATCTTCCATGATTTTGTCGGACCACGAAATCGGGTAGAGGATGGTCGGGTCGAGATAGCGAGCAGGAGCGTCCGACTTCCCACCGTAAACGACCTTCTTGGGATCGATCAGCGATGCCAACCGGTTCACCGCCGCCGCACTGATGATGCGAGAATAGTCGGGATTATTCTTGGGATTCGCGCCGTAAAGTTCGACGACGGCCTTTTTACATTCGGCTACAAACTGTTCGGCGACGGACTCATGCACGACCGCATAGCCCGGCGAAGTGCACCACTGGCCACCCCATGCCATTGCGCCCCAAACAATTTTCTTGGCGGCATCCGGAATGTTCGCTGTCTCATCAACGATGGCGGGGTTCTGTCCACCCAATTCAAGCAGCACCGGAGTGATATTTTCAGCTGCGGCCCGCATCACCACCTTGCCCACGCCTACGCTTCCGGTGAGGAATATAAAATCAAATGGAAGGCTCAGCAGTTTCGTAACTACTTCTCTTCCACCAACGACGGCACCGAAGGATTCCGGCTCGAAGTACTTCGGGATTAATTCTAGGAGTAATTCGTCCGTCGCAAGTAGCGCTTCGGAGAGCTTCAAGATGCATGGATTGCCGGCTGAAAGAGCAGCGACGGCGGGTCGCAGCGATAGGATAAGTGGTCCGTTGAACGGACAGATGATCAGAGTGACGCCGTACGGCTCGCGGTACACCATTCCCTTGTGCCCGGTGGCAGCGAGGAACTTTGGAAGAGGAGCTTCGACCGGTTTCATCCATTCTTTGAGTTGAGACTTGGTGGATTCGGTCGTGGCAATGGTTGCCGACACCTCGAAGACATTCTCCTGGCTGGCTGTTTTGAAGTCCTTGCGTGACGCGTCTGCAAAACGCTCAAAGTTCTCTTTGAGCATCCGCGTAAGGCGATTGAGCTGGTCAATTCTCCACTCGTAGGTCTTTGTCGCATCAGAGGCGAAGTAAGCCTTCTGTTTGTTGAACAAATCCTCGCCACGGGTTTCTTCGCTCGTGGTT
>DATFQQ010000095.1:0-9191 GCA_035264195.1 Candidatus Sulfotelmatobacter sp.
GTCCCACATGTTCCGCCACACTTTCAGTGTCGAGTTGCTCAAGGCGGGAGTCGACATTCGCAAGGTCAGCCGCGCCCTCGGCCACAGTTCAGTCACAATCACAGAGCGTTATTACGCGAAGTGGAACAAGGCGCAGCAGGACATTCTTGATGGGGACTTGGCGCGGGCCTGGAGGTAAACCTACCGTCCTAATGCCGTACCGGTAAACCGCTTACGAACGCCCTAGTATTGGGCTCGCGGAGCGTGACCAAAGATGCCAAGAAACGGCGACGACGCTCTCTCTTTTTGCTGGCCGAATTCTGTCGGGTGGCTGCAGCGTCCACCGACTCGCACATCATTCCTCGTTCCGGCGACACACTAGTGGCACATCCAGGGCGGAAGAGTCTGCCGTGTTTTTTCCGCTGTTGTCTTATCGACAGTCAGTCGAAAAGTGTTCATCGCAGTGCGGATTGCCCCGTCAGCACCGCGGCAGTGGTCACGGTCTCGTGGTGTGTTCATCACTGCCACAGACCATCCAGCAATACTATATCGGCGTCGGTATCAGCCACGGCGGCGAAGATGTACTTGCTGTCCGGGGACCAGGAAACCCGGCGCACGATCAGAACCGAGCGCTCTCCAAAATCTGTAAGTTGTCGCATTGGACCGCCATTCACAGGCTGGAGCCAGAGATTGGTTGTGCCTCGGTCCAAGAGTGGGGCTGCCAGCCAGTTGCCATCCGGCGACAGGACCTGCTGCCACAACCAGCCATCAAACGGAATGCGGGAGGCGGGTATGCGGGCAAGCAATTCGGAGGCGCCGTTTTCGAGTTTTGCCTTCCAGATCTCAACGCCGACTACGGCATTTTCCATGTAGTCATAATAGTAGAGAGTCGAGCCATCACCGGAGAGGGCTTCAGCGCCAGGATCATGCTGACAGCGAACCCGCTCGGCGAGGCCGCCATTCACGGGAATTTTCTCGATACAGTGTTCCTTCCCATAGTACAACCACCTTCCATCAGGGGACCAACTGGCTCCTGAGCCAAACGCTACTAACGGGCGCAGATTACTGCCATCTGGACTCACGAGCCACTCCCCAGTCCGCCCCTTTCGAGTCAGGATGAATACAATGCGGTCTCCTGCCGGAGACCAGATGGGAAGGCCAATGACGACGGAAGGGTCGTGCTCGAACGTGATCTGGCGAGTTTTCGATCCGTCGGCGGTCGCAACCCAGAGATTGCCGTGGCCTCCGCTGTCGGAAAGATAGACGAATTCTTTACCGTCGGGGCTGACTGAAGGCGTCTGCTCCTGACCGGTCTGATGAGTGATCCTCCGAGCTTCTTTAGTATTTTGCTGCGGAGAACCAGACACTGGAAACCTCCAGATATCCGACTGGATGTGGAGCCGGCTGGCCGTCAGCCTCCCCGCGACTACGTCCGGTTCCACGTAAGAAAGCTCTCCGAAGGTCAATTGCCGGTCTCCGTGGCCCATGCGATTAGTCATTCTGAGATTGAAGACGGGCGGGTAGAGAATCGTACTTCCGGACGAGGAAGAGTAAACCAGTCGAAAGCTATCCGGCAGCCAGGAAAAGCCGCGCAATATCTCACCTCGTGCAACGTCTCGCGCCTCGCCTCCCTGGACGGGGATGACCTGAATGAGGAAATCGAACTGATAGCCCCAGCCGCGTACGTATGCAATCCAGCGATCGTCCGGTGACCAGCGCGGCCAGTCATACTTATAGAGCTTCGGAAAGCGTTTTATTTCACGGAGCATCGTTCCGTCGAGGGAAATAGTAATGAGTGCGAGATCCGCTCCACGCAATTGGAAGATCGCGATACGCTGCCCGTCGTGGCTAACGTCTCCCCCCGACATTGCGGACGCGACCTTTCGGGCCACGCCCCCCAGCGCGGAGAGTTCCCAGATCGTGCCTGGCTCAGCTGGCGACGGATTGGGGGTGAAGTAGATCAGGGAGCTGGAATCAGGCGTCCAACGGGGGTGCTCGTGATCAGCTTCATCATGGGTGAGTTGCAGGGGCGAGCCTCCGGCTAGCAATCGAATCCAGATTTGCTTGCGGCCGTTAACGGTTACCACGAAGGCTACTGCCTTGCTGTCCGGCGAAATGACGGGTGACTCTTTCACACCGACGAAATCGGTGATCCGTTCCACCCGTACGCTTTCCACCCCGCTTCTGCGCAGCCATTTCTTTGCGCCACCTATGTCAAAGCCGAAGACAATAATCAGCAGCAAACCGCCGCCTAGCAGGCCCGCTAAAATGCTCGTGACCAGCCGGCGGACGCCGAGCCGGTTCCGCTTTCGCCGAGCCTGGCCTACCTCTTGGTTGGCTTGTGTCGCGGATAGGAAAGGGACAATCGTCACCGGCGCGATGAAGCGATACCCACGCCGCGCGACCGTCTCAATAAAGCGGGGGCTCCTGGACGAGTCCCCCAGCGCGTCTCTCAGGCGCGCCATCGCGCTATACAACCCCTCGTCAAATTCGACAAATGTGTTCGCCGGCCAGATGCGCTGGCGTAGTTGCTCTCGCGAAACAATTTGACCCGGATTCTCTAGGAGAACCTGCAGGACCTTGAGTGGCTGCTCCTGGAGTTTGACCTTCCCGCCGTTCTTGCGCAACTCCGCGCCCTGCAGATCGAGTTCGAAGACACCGAACTGCACTCGTTCCGTGCTGGATGCGGGCGCAGGCATCCCCAACTCACGTGCAAGGGAGTCTAGCATCGTTTGCTAGGGCTCGCCAGAAGTCCCGCTAACTCGCATTGATGTTACTCAGTTAAGAACGCGTTAATTGACCTCCCAAAGCTTCCGACTAATTCGCCGCGTCCCAGCCACCGGGCATTCTGCATGCTATTTGGCATTTGGCTGTGCCGCGAAATCAGTAATCATGGTATTGCCGGAATCCACCGGATCCAGGGCGAACTAAGCTGGAGAGCACTCCAGCGCGTCTCAGTTCGTGCTTACTCCCAAAAGGTTCACATCGTTCAGCCCGGTTTGACCGCTGGGGACGCTCTGGCTGTGGATTGAGAGGCATTCGTTGATAGCGCCGTTTGGTGTGCCCACCACCGCGGGAGTGAACTCTACCGTCACCTCACAACTGTTGCCCGAAGCAAGTGTTGACGGCGGGGGCGGACAACCGCTGGTTATGTGGTAATCGGCGCCGGCCTCGAAATCCATCTTAATGGGATCCGGATGCAGATTGGTCAGCGTGACGGTCTGTGGTGGGCTTATACCGCGGATCGGAGTTGACGGGAACCTGAGCACCGGCGGGCTGGCTAACGGATTCGCGGTATCGGTACCCGTAACCGCGAACACATGTGGAGACGGGCTTGTACTGTCAGCTACTGTGATCGCTCCGACGTAGCTGGCGGGCACGACGCTCCCAGGCGTATTGAAACTGACCTCAATCATACATGTGCCGCCCGAATTCACGATCGTCCCCGGGGTGCAGGTCGTTCTAGAATTTGGCACCGTACTAATGACTCCATAGTCTGAGTTGGTGACACTATTGATAGTCAAGCTGGTTGCGCCGGTATTGGCGAGGGTGACAATTTTAGGCGAGCCGAGACCCAAGCCCTGAGCTTGATGACCGAAACTCACACTGGCCGGAGAAAACGTTACGGGAGACATCACAGTTCCCGAGCCCACGCCGGACAACTTCACCGGAGGCACCGCTGCCCCGGAAAACAGTCCCAGTGAACCTGGAACTTTGTCGGAGACAGTGGGTTTGAAGGTAACCGTCAAAGTGCATATCGCTCCTGGAGCCACGTTGGAACATCCGTTCGGCGTGACCGAGTAATTGCCCGTGGCGGATGCCAGAATGGCGGCGGTAACGGTGTTGTTGTTTTTGACATCGACCGTCTTCGCGGCGCTTGTGGCGCCGACCGCGACCGTTCCGAAGTCGAGGGATTTGACGCTCGGCGTAGCCGAAGGCACTCCCGTTGCTGATATCTGCACTGCCAGGGGGCTGGGCAGGTTGCTGCCGTCGTGTTCGATATTCACGAAACCATCGAGCGCTCCGTTCAACGTCGGGCGGAAGGAGCTTCCCACCGCACAGCTCTGTAAGGGAGCCAGGGTGAAATTGCTGTCTGGACAGTTGCGGGGAACGGCGCGATTTCTGGAGAATTGGTTGCTATAGGTAATGTTTCCAATGTGAAGGTCGGATGTGCCGACGTTTGTGATCGTCACGGTCTCGATGGTCGTAGAGATGTTGCTGTAAACGGTTTTGGGAAATTTGATCGCCATGGGCGTGACGTCGATTGCTTTTTGTCCTGCAGCCGCGAGAGACAACATGAGCAGCAACCAGGCTAGACTCCGGCAGGAGCGCGAAATTCGGAACATTGTTTTCTCCCTTCACTTGACGAACATCAGATTCAACCTGAATGCTTCCGGGGAAACCTTGGTTGCGGGTTCCCGACGAGGTACTGTCGATTCCCCTGTTTTTTGCTTTCCAGATCGCCCCGGCGATGAACAAGCCGATTGCCAACGCAGCCACTGCGATCATCAAGAGCACGATCACCAGAGTGTTTCATTTCACGGTGGCTACGTTCCTCGTGAAACGTCTGAGATCGGTGGTTGCTTTAGCCGCGAACGCTGACTGCGTGCCACGCCTCGCCATCGAGTTGCGAAAATAGGCGGCTTCTGTTCGTCCGTCAACTGACCTGTTCCTAACGCTTCAAACTCTCTGGACACAATGGCTTACGTTCTGATCTGGCGTGGGTACTCACCGAAAAACGGACCTCGCAGTGGGAGGTTTCAGCCGACCGTGGGAGCAGTGAAGAAGTCCATTACGGCGATCTGTTCACGATGGCTACGCAAGAAAGTCAATCCGCGCCGGAGCGGGATCGGGTTCTCACGCGTGCCGCCGCATCTAGCAGGAGATGGTTCGCTCCGAGACATCGAAGCTCAGCATCAGCAGTTCGCCATGAACGCACCGGGGCAGTCCTTTGGCTCTCTCGGGACAGCTGCCTTGCTAATAGGGAAGCTCTTCCGAAATTGAAGGCCACTGTGCTCGCGGAACATGGTCCACCGTTCAAGCCTATTGAGGATATCGTACCGGTCGGTCTCACATGCGACACAGCAGGCTCTTAGACCAGGCACACTGCTTGCACAGCTCTGCTAGAAAAATCCTTTCCTCCTGGCCTAGTTGAGGACATGACCAACTGATGGAATGTCAGTCGAGAAACATCTGCGGACGTCGTGCGGGACTCGGTTACTTCTTACAGGCGAAGCCGATCCCATGGAGCTTGGTACCAGGGAGTCTGGATTTCGTCAGCAGGCCGAGGGTGTGCCCAAGCATCGATCGGCATGGGCTGACAGGCGGTGCCGGACAAGAGCGCCAGATGTTCTCGATGGCTCTACCTTGAAGACTAGGTCGAAGAAATTGCAACGTGCTGTCCAATTGACTTTCTGCGTACAACTAAAGAGAAAACATAGCTGCGATCAGAAAACGCGTTCCAGAATTTAATCCGGGAGAGCCGCGCAGGGTTTTTTCAAACCCATAGTGAGCCAGCACAGAATTGCTAATACGTTTAGGACAGCGGCAATGCGGAAATATGCGTTGGAATTCCCAGTCACGCGAAAGAACCACGGGAAGGCGTTCGCACTCGCGAACGCGCCCAGGCTTCCCGCCATGTTCATGGCGGCGGAGGCACTGCCGGAGTTGCGGCCCGCGATATCGATACAGTGCGCCCAGCTTGGACTGATGGTCATTTCGATTCCAAAGGTGGCCAGGGCAAAGGCAGCAATCGCGCCTTCGGCATTGTGCGAGAACGTGACGGCATACATTCCGAGCGCAGCAAAAAGGAATCCGATTGTTGCCGGCAGCCGGCGCGACCAGGAGCGAAACTGACGGCGATACAACAGGTCAACGACAAATCCGGATACCCAGTTCGCAGCGGCGCCGGAAAGCAACGGTACCATCGAAAACCGGGCAGCTTGTGACGGTGCCAAAGAGTAATGCTCTACCAGGTAGGGGAACATCCAGGTAAGACAAATGAAGAAAGTGAAATTGCCAATGAAATACTGGGCCATGGCCTTGGCCACGGCTAAAGAACGGAGCAATGGAAGAACCGTCTCCGAAGAGCCACGTTGAAGCGGCTCCCTGCTCGCTATGACGCGCTCCTGCGGATAGTCGCGAAACCACAACAGCCATGCAATGGCCCAGATGAGTCCGGGAACTGCTAAGAAGTAAAATGTCGAACGCCAGCCGTGCGCCGCGGAGAGCCACTGAAAGAAGGGAAAAGAAATCCCTCCTCCCACTAGCGCTCCCGAAAAGAGTATTCCGTTGGCGATACCGCGCTCGTCCGGAGGCAGCCAGTTGTAGAACACTCGGGCCGAACTGGGGAAAGCTGCCGCCTCCGCAGCCCCAAAAAAGAAGCGCACGAGGACGAGCGAAATCAGCTGGTGGGCGGCTCCTGTCAAAGCCGTAAAGCCACTCCAAAGCGCAACTGCTACCGCCATGGTTAATCGTGGCCCTACACGATCCGCGAGCCAGCCCGCCGGGATTTGCGCAATAGCGTAGCCCAGTGAAAATGCGCCGAACACGATACCCATCGCTGTATCTGACAGGGAAAGATCGGTCGAGATAGCGCTCTTGGCCGACGATATTGCGGCCCGGTCAATGTAGAGGATCAAGGAAAGAACAAACAGCGCAGCGATAACGGCGGATCTCGTCGCCCTTGCTGGTTCCGCGCCAGAGCTCGACGGATCAGCGGGTTCAGTAAGCTTCACGCGTTTACCATTTGATGTAGACGGTTTTGATGTTCGTGAATGCCTCTTTCATCGTTGGCCCGATCGAGTATGAACCTTGCCCCGAATCCTTGACTCCCCCAAACGGAACGTGCGGCTGACTCGCCGTTCCATGATTCACGTGAACCATGCCGGATTTCATCCGCTTGATGAACTCCTGAACTATATGCGTATTCTGAGTGAACAGCGAGGCTGCCAAGCCGTAACGCGTCTCGTTGGCTATCTGAAATGCCTGTTCGGCATCACGCACTCGAATCACAGGCAGAACCGGACCAAAAATTTCCTCCCGGGCTAGGGGAGAGTCAGACGCTACGTAATCAAATAGCGTGGGCGCAAAAAAATAGCCTTGGTTTTTAGGGTCGGCCGTCAACCTCTGGCCCCCTCCGATGAGCTTGGCTCCGCCTTCCACCCCCTTACGGACATAGCTAGCGACGGTTTCCATCTGCTCCATACTTACCAGCGGGCCCATCGTGCTTCCCGGCTCAAGGCCATTGCCAACAGAAATCTTTTTAATGTGTGACAGCAATCGTTCAACAAGGGCGTCTGCCAACGAATCTTGCACGATCACTCGGCTGAGGGCAGTGCATCTCTGGCCACTACACAAGAAAGCCGCTGCCCCGATCTCGCTCGCTGCAGTATCCAGGTCCTGGCACTCCAGGACGATTGCCGGGTTCTTTCCGCCGAGTTCCAGTTGGACCTTGGCCATCCGCCGGGCAGCACATTCGTAGATGTGTATGCCGACCGCCGTCGACCCAGTAAAGCTCACTCCATTCACACGTGGATCTGAAACGAGCCGCTCCCCAACCGCACTGGGACCGATCACAAGGTTCAAAACGCCGCCCGGTAAACCAGCCTTTTCGAATAGGCTAGTGAGGAACACGGCAGACCACGGCGTTAGCGATGAGGGCTTGAATACGACGGTGTTGCCGCAAGCTAGCGCAGGCACGATCTTGCGCACCGGACTAACAACTGGGAAGTTCCATGGCGTGATGGCTGCGACTACTCCAAGTGGCTCCAGCACGGTAAAGCAGCTAAGCGCTGGCCGCTCGCTGGGAAAGGTCTGTCCAGACAAACGCAGCGCTTCCCCGGCAGCAAAGTTAGTTTCCGCAGCCGCCCGCGTAACTTCACCCGAGGATTCGGACAGCACTTTCCCTTGCTCCAGCGTGATGATCTTCGCGAGTTCGTTCTTGGAATCGATCAGGAGTTGCGAGAACTGCAACAGAAGTGCTGCCCGCTGCGGTGCTGGCATGTCAGCCCAGTCATCGCGCGCTTGATCGGCCGCGGCGAGTGCGGAATCAACGTCCGTAGCTGCGGACAATGGAAACTCGCCGAGTGCTTGGTGGGGACATGCGGGATTGTGAGTCTGATAGTACTGTTTGCTCGTGGGGACCACCCACTCTCCGGCGATATAGTTCTGGTGCCGCTCCATAGATCAAAGGCTCTCTTGGAGGATCACGTTGAGCTGCTCGATGCTTGTCTGCCGAGGATTGACGGCCACGTTTCCACTCTTCATCGCTTCATCAAGAATACGCTGCAGGTGATCGTGTCGCAGACCGCACTGCGCGAGCCCTTTTGGAATACCGATGTCGTTGGCCAGCGTTTCCACTGCGATCACTGCGCGTTCGGCCGCATCTTCTAGGGATAACTGCTCGACCGGTTCACCGAGCGCCCGCGCGACCTTGGCGAAGCGTTCGGGGGCAGCGACATAATTGAATCGCATGACGCGTGGCAGCGTCACGGCGATCGCGATGCCATGCGGAATGCGCAAGTCCCAGCTTCCTAACGGCATGGCTAGCGCGTGCGCTAATCCCAGCCGCGTGGGATTCATGGCGATGCCCGCCATGGTACTGGCGAGCAGCATCGCATAGCGCGCATCGAGACTTCTTCCCCTCAGGACGGCACAGCGTAGATTCTTGCCAATAAGTTCAATAGCACTCAGCGCTAAGGCAGCCGAAATCGGCTGGCATGCTTTGTTGGTATAACACTCGATGCCATGAGCCAGCGCATCCATCCCTGTCGCAGCTGTCACCGCCGGCGGCAGGTCCAGAGTCAGTTCTGGATCGCATAGCGCTACCGCTGGATACAGGTACACACTGCCGACAGCAACCTTCAGGCTAGTATCGTTATTTGTGAACACCGACCACAGACTCACCTCACTGCCAGTTCCCGCAGTCGTTGGAATTGCAATAAGTGGAATCAGGCGCTGCTTCACGCGATGAAGACCGAGGTAGTCCAGAACTGAGCCGGGGTTCGTCTCGAGCATAGCCACAGCCTTGGCGGTGTCGAGAGAGCTTCCGCCACCTATGCCTATTACTCCTTCCGACCTGCTTTGGCGCAACTGCGCGGCTGCCTCTGCGATCAGATGCGATCCGGAATCCGCTTGAACTCCGTCGAACACTTCGCACTTAATCTCTGTTTCCGAGAGAATGTCGACAACCCTTTGTAGAATTCCTGCCT
>DATFQQ010000096.1:0-63718 GCA_035264195.1 Candidatus Sulfotelmatobacter sp.
GAGTGAAGCAGGCAAATTAGCGAAGACGATTCCCAACGTCAAGCAAGTAGTGAACGAAATCGAAGTCAAGTCTTGACAGTTTACTCCCAGCTGCCGACGTAGACACCAGCGTCGGCAGCTGCCAGAGGGTGCGCGCCGGCGAAGAGCGCATTCTGCAACGCGTGAGAAATCGCCACCACACTCAGAATCCGCCCGAGGGTGAGGAAGCGCGTTGCGATGCGGCGGGCTGACTGGAGTTTCCCCAGGCTGGGTAGAAACCTATGAGTCCCAGTAAAGGGCCCGGCAACAAGATCCAAGCCACCGACAGTCCTAAGCGATTGAACAGCGACGTAGCAAGAGTTATCGACGCGATGGTGATTGCGAACCCGACTGAGTTCTGGAGGGCTAAGACAGCGCCAACCTGGTGAGGCGGAGCGGCCTGGGCTGATAAAGCCGAGAACTGCGGAGAGTCTGCAACCACGGCGGCTCCCCACACCAGCAAAATGGCAAGCAATTCCTCAGCTTGGAGTCTTGCGGCAGTAACAGCAACGATCAAACAGCAAAATCCCGAAATTGCAAGTGCAAGGGCCGCTACACGCCCACTGCCTATGCTACGGCTCAACAAACCTCCGAGGATGCAACCTACAGCGCCAATCGCGATGGTGATGAACGCGAGGCCAGGAATACTGAGGTGTTGAACCTTTACGGCTAGACCGGTGCTAAGCATCAGGGGAACAAGGGTCCAAAAAGTGTAGAGCTCCCACATATGGCCGAAGTAACCAAAAGCTGCGGCACGAAGTTTCTCCGACTTGAATGCGCTTAGAACACCTGCCAGGCGCTTCCGCGAAAGCCCTGAATGAATGGCCAAGTGGGGACCGTCCCCCAGAAAGAAGATCAACACTGCGCCCGCAATCGCTAGCCCTGAGGAGCTGAGGATAACAGCCTGCCAGTTCCATCGAGCGCCCATGAACCTGACCCCTTGCGGAAGCGCCGTTCCCAACGTGAGCATCCCCACCAGGTAGGCGAGAGCTGCGCCTGTCCGTTTCGGCTCCCAACTCACGACCAGCTTCATGCCGATGGGGTAGATGCCAGCCAGACAAATGCCAACCAGAAACCTGAAAACGGCAGCACTCGCTAAACCATGCGAGAACAACGCAAAGCAGGCATTGAACAAAGCGCCCGAGCACGCGCTCACGACGAAGATTTTGCTGGCCGGAAAGCGATCAGCCAATCCGCTCAGGGCGAAGCTCATGGTTCCGAGAATGAAGCCGAGTTGCACTCCATTGGTGAGCAAGCCGATCCCGGAAATGCTTATACCCCAGGTGCGCATGAGATCCGGGGCCGCACTGTTGGCACTGAACCAGAGCGATGTGCCGAACAATTGTGCGATTGCTATAGTCGCGACTGGGTTAGGGCGCACGATTTCGATGGATCCGTTCTCGTTGGGGATTACGACTATAAATTCGACGTTGCGTGGACGGGTTAGATAGTCTCCCTGTGGCGGCTAAGGCAAAACAGCAAGTGACGCCTATCCGCTCGTCATAATTTTCTCAGTGTGTGATGAAGATCCTCTTGGGCATCATGACGTGAACGCCAACATTTCCGTCCACGAGTTCAGTAATGCTTACGTCACCTGCCACGCTGGTCAGCATATAAGCCTCGTCGTGGCTCAGACGCTTCTCTGACATCAGGAAGTCGACCATCTCACGCACCGCAATCTTTGTGGCCGGATACAGTTCATGATGAAAGCCCATACTGATGTAGTGAGTTGGCGTTTCGGCTCGTGGATACTTCTGTTTCGTATCCTTGTGCACCATGAACTGCAATGTCCCCACAAGGGAGGTCTCAAGCGCCGTGATATCCACCTCGCCATTCCCTTGGCCGGCGTGTCCGTCTCCAATTTCGAATAGTGCGCCGCGAGCGTGAACGGGGACGTAAAGCGTGCTGCCCGCGATGAGTTCTTTGTTATCCATGTTGCCGGCATGAATGCCAGGAGGAGCACTGTCGATTTTTCCGTAAGACTCTGGAGGTGCGACCCCCATGCTGCCGAAAAATGGGCGCAGCGGAATCTCAATCCCCGGCGCAAAGTCCGCCACCATGCGTTCTCGGTTCAAAGGGATGATCTTGATCTTGCGGTAAGGGAAGTCCTCGGGCAGAAAACCACGATTCGGTCCAAAGGCGTTGTAGGCGTAAGGAATGGCAAGATCGATCTTTTGAATACGCACTTCCAGGGTGTCGCCGGGCTCGGCTTCCTCGATAAATACTGGCCCGTTCAGAACGTGTCCCCCTGGACCTCGATTGGTAACCTCGCGGAAGATGTCGCGCAAGTTCTGTTCAACCTGGTCGGGTGCGACTCCAGCTTTTTCCAGTCCCTCAGGACTGTTAGTGATGACTGTATGGAACTCTACCGTGTCGCCTGAGTGAATATGAAGCACTGGCTTGGCGGCGGCGTCGTAATATCCGAAGGCAACGGTCTTCGGTGTTGCGTCGAGCACGTATTTTTGTCCAGATGACTGCGACGTTGCGGGAGTGGTCCCTTGGGCAAAGCCCAAGGAAGAAATCAAGCTAAACAGGAGGGTTTTGCGCATGATGTTTGGACAGAGCGAAACACTATATCGTGATTCTTGATTACAGCGGAAGGAATTTGGCAATCCCACGCGGATGACCTGCGAGTTGGCGCTAGAAAGTTTCTTGAGTACGAAATAAATCGGGCGCCGGGCAATGCTGGTAGCACCAATCAGATTTTTCAAGAAATGACGAACGATCGGCGCGGAGGGTTATTGCCTCATTTTCTCGTAACCGCAATGGGCGAATGGACCGAGCAAGCTTGTGACATCGCCAGGTAGGTCCTACTCAGTCTGACCGATGACTGTGAACTTCCTCGTCTTTCCATCGGCAAATTGGAATTCGTAGGTTTGAGAGGATTCGTAATTGTTCTTATGAACGTCCTCTACTCGCTTCGCTTTGTAATCGCCAAGCGCCAACAACGCAACCCGCCCCTTCGCCTCTGCCTCCAGTTCGTACTTCTTACCCTCGATGACCACTCTTAGCTTTTGAGCGCCAAGGGGGCCGATAGAGGAGGGAACGACAATCCATTCTGAGGAAGTGACATGAACATTGATGGAGTACTCCCCCGAGTTTGACTGCGCCCAGCAAAGGGCAGAGATCAACAAGAAAGAAGCGACGATGTTTCTCATACTCCTCCCAAAAACTTAAATCGTCTTCGGCAACCATCGTAAACCAAACTAGGTCGGGCCTTAGCGGCTCGGTATTTTGGTGAAAAATCGCTATTTCACCAACAATCCACTGCCTGTTGTTCCCGTGACCGCGGCCAGAACGCCAGTCCGGCTGGCCTTCGCGTCTGCGACAGTGGGGTAGGTCCAAGTCCCGGTGCGCCACGAGAGGCGAGGTTCAATGTTGCAAAATTTAAAAGTGCTTGAAGTGTGCAGCTTCTTACTTCAAACTCTTACGTTTCGGCTGACAATCCCATTCGTTCTGAGGACTTCTTCCATGCACAGTGCTCGTCGTTTGACGGTTGCTGTTCTGTTCTTGCTGCTTCTCATTCAAGCAAATTCGCAGACAACCCAGGAGCCAGCGGCGCATCTGGTCGTCTTGCGGGCAGCGAAGATGCTGGATGTGAAGGCTCAGAAGATCGTTTCGAATGCTGTGGTCATTATCGAGGGCGACAAGATCAAGCAGGTTGGATCGGGAATCGCCGCGCCCGCGGGAGCGAAGGTGATTGATCTGGGCAATGCAACGCTGTTGCCCGGACTAGTTGACGTGCACACGCATCTGCTGCAGAACTACGATTTCGCCCTGGGTGGCGACGACAACAATATGGCATTGACCGTGGCGCAGATGAGTCCGGCGGAGCGTGCGCTGCTCGGCGCCAAGATGGGGCGCGAAGACCTGGAAGCCGGCATTACCACTGTGCGCGATGTGGGCAATTCGGGCATCAATGGCGACGTTGCGCTGAGGGATGCGATTAACCACGGGTGGGTGAGCGGCCCGCGGATTGTAGCTTCGACACGAGCGTTGTCGGCTGCCGGAGGACAGTTTGGTCACCTGCAACACGATGCGCAAGCGCTGGTGGCGCAGGAGTACGTGGAAATTGCCACCGTGGATGATGCGCGGCGAGCCGTGCAGCGTGCTATGTACGACGGGGCAGACTGCATCAAGGTGATTGTAAATACCGGGCCACGTGTGGTATCGCTCGAAGAGATGAAAGCGATCGTGGAGGAAGCGCACCGCGTCCACAAGAAAGTAGCGGCTCATGCGATTGGCAACGACGCGACCCGGATCGCCGCCGAGGCCGGAGTCGATTCGATCGAGCATGCGTACATCGTGCCGGATGAAGTCCTGAAGATGATGTCGGCTAAGAAGATCTTTCTGGTTCCAACCGATTATCCCGAAGAGTTGTACACGTCGTTTATTCCGTCAAGCGCAACGGCTGAGGAGCGGAAGGAGATGGAAACCGGAATGAAACAGTTCGCCAGGGGAAACCGAGACAGGTTAAAGCGTGCTGTGGACGCTGGAGTTCCAATTGCTGCAGGATCGGATGAGTACTATCAGATGGGGAAGCGCACGCGTGGAGAGAGCAGCACCCTGATCTACGAGTCCTATCGCGATTCGGGCATGACGCCTTGGCAGATCATCCAGGCAGCGACGGTGAATGGAGCGGAACTGGTCGGGCGCCCAGACCAGATCGGATCAGTCGAAGCCGGAAAGTATGCTGACATTGTCGCGACTGCGGGCGATCCGTCAGAGGATGTCACTGAACTGGAGAGGGTTAAGTTTGTGATGAAGGGCGGCAGAGTCGTCCGGGACGACTTCACACCGAGGCAAGCCGGGTCGCGATAGGCAGCCGCCTTCTGTTGAATTCTGAACATATTACTAAGGTGAGGCTTCTCCTCTCGCTAACGTTGACAGTATCAGCGATCAGAACTTAGAGTCTGCGAAGGTTTCAGAACAAAGTAAGCAATCGCTCGGTCAGGAGGCGACGATGGCGGTGTCGAAGCTATTCTGGGCGGGGGCCTTCGTGTGTCTATCCGTGGCTTCTTCCCTGGCGCAGGATCCAATGAAGGCGGAGCCCAGGCACTACCACCTGGATTTTGAAAATGACAAGGTGCAGGTGGTCTCGGTGCATTACGGGGCACATGAGAAGGCGGGAATGCATGAGCATCCCGGGGGCGTGGTGGTGATCCTCACCGCAGCGCACTTGCGGTTTACCGACGAGAACGGCAAAACCCGCGAGATTTACTCGAAGCCGGGTGAGGCGCGCTGGTATCCGCCATTCCATCACCGGGTAGAGAACCTCGGAGACACCTCGTATGACGCGGTGTATGTGGGGATCAAAGGAATGAACGCTTCGAATGGAACAGGGAATCCGATGGACGCGATGGATCCGGAGACGAAGAAGATTGTGGCGCAGTTGATGGCGTCGGCGGGGAAATAGATTCGACCGGCATCGGCGCATACTAGACGTGAGATTCTCACTTCGCCTGAAAACCGGCTCCGATTAGTAACTGTCGTTTCTAGCCCTTTCCGTCGCAGGCGTTATCATTTAGGCCAATGCCTGGAAATTCTCGAGCGCATTGGAAGCTGGCATCGCTGCTAGGGTTCGCTAGTTTTTTTTCCTTTATTTATTTCTATGAGGGCGGGGGATGGAATCAGAACTCCCGCTTTGATCTGCTACGCGCCATTGTCGAGCGGCATACGTTGCAGATCGACGCTTACCACACAAATACCGAAGACAAAGCGCACTTCCGCGGACATTACTACTCCGACAAAGCTCCGGGATTGGTGTTTCTCGCGGTGCCCTTTGCGCTGGCCACCCGGGCGGGGATGCGGATCGTGGGGCTAGATCCAGAATCAGCGCGCGGAGAATATGCACTCTCTTATGTTGCGATTGCGGCTGCTGTGGCGCTGCCGACCGCGCTAGCGGGAGTGTGCCTGTTTTTTCTGGGGCTGCGATTTAGAGCCGATGAGACCGGCGCAGCGTTTGCGGTTGTCGTGATGTCGATCGGAACTCCGATATTGGCATATGCAAGCTTGTTTTGGGCCCATGCGCTGGTGGGTGCATGCTTGTTGTTTGCTTTTGCGGCGGCGCTGAAGGTGGGGGGCAGTTCGAGTGCCCGGGAGGAATTTTCGTGGGCGCTGGCGGTAGGCCTGGCCGCGGGATGGGCGACTGTGACCGAGTATCCGGCAGTGGTAGCTTCAGCCCTGTTGGCGCTGTTTGCGTTGATGCAAGTATGGCCGCGGGGAAATGCGGCCCGCTGGCGTGTTTGCTTCGGGGTGGGGTTAGGCGCGACGCTTTGTGCGTTGGTGTTGTTCGGTTATCTGCTGGCAGCGTTTGGGGGGCTGCGTCCGAGTTATTCGTATTACGATCCGAACTCATTTTCGTTTATGCAGCAGCAGGGATACATGGGGCTGACGTATCCGCATCCCGACCGGTTGGTGAAAATCTTGTTTGGATGTTCGCGGGGGTTGCTCTTCGCATCGCCCGTGCTAGTGGCTGCTCTTGTCGGATGGTGGATGATGCGGAAACAGTTTCGCGCCGCTGTATTGGTGGCGGGCGCGATCATTGTCTATTACTTCTTGTTCAATGCGTCATTTTATTGGTGGAAGGCAGGCCTGGCATTTGGTCCCCGCTACGCGGGGGCCAGCATTCCGCTGTTGAGCTTGGGGCTCGCTGTGGCGTGGACGCAGGCGTCGCGCGGATGGCGTTGGGTGTTGATCGCGCTGGCGGTTTGCAGCGTGTTTGTGACGGTAATAGTGGTTTCGACATCGTCGGAGCTGGCCATGCAGGATAGCTGTCCGATTGTGCATTCGTCCTGGCCGGCGTTTTGGAGTGGGCAGGTTGCGATGAATCGCGAGTCGATGTTGTTGACCTCCGAAGCCGGCGGAGGTTATGGAGCGTTCAATTTGGGGCAGTTATTGGGCTTACGTGGAATTGCGAGTCTGATTCCGTTCGGGGCGATGTGGGGGGTAGTGGGATGGATTGGACGGGGTTGGGTTCGAGGACGGTAAAGGCAACGAGATGGTTCAAGCGCCCCCTTCAGGACGCGTATCATTCGCGGCATCACCCGGCGTTGAAACGCCGGGCCGTTATCAGACCCGGCGCAGGCGAGTCCTGGCTTGGTTCCACTGCATCGGATTAAGATAGAAGTTCTGTCTGTGGTGGTGAATTTCATTGGTGAGGGAATTATGGCGCACATGGTTTATTGCGTGAAGTTTAAAAAAGAGATGCCCGGGCTGGATGAGCCTCCGTTTGACAATGAGTTGGGGCAGAAGGTGTATGACAACGTCTCGCAAGAGGCTTGGCGCATGTGGATGGAGCACTGCAAGATGCTGCTGAACGAGTACCGGCTGAATCCAGCGCGGCGCGAAGATCAGGAAGTGATCGTGAAGCAGCTAGAGATGTTTTTCTTTGGCGAGGGGTCAGCGAAGCCGAAGGAGTATGTGCCGCCTACTACTTAAGAACCCGGCTTTCGGCTTCCGCCTCGGACCTCTGACCTCCGGCTTCAGGCTCCGGGCTTCTGGTACTTCCCTTATTGTTTCATCTCGACCGTCAGTCTACTTCCTCGCAGGAAGGGCAGGGCGCCTAGGAGCAGGGCTGCGGCTGGAATTCCTACCCAGTTGATCAAGCCAAGTCCGAAGAGCATCAAGCGGAAGAGATGAAAGCCGGCGAGGACCCAAGGCAGGAGCAGGAACATCGCGACGAGCATGACAAGGGCTGGAGAAAGGCATGCGGCAAGGCGCATCGAAGTTTGTCCCGCCGCCCTGCGTGTCAGGTAGGCACCTGCGGCGCCAAAGATGGGAAGGCTCGCGAGCCACGGCCAGTAGAAAGTCACCCCCATGTTGCCAACCCAGACCAGTTGCGGTTGCAGACCCGCAAACTGAGTTGCTTCCAAAGATACGCTTGCTCCCAAGAGAGTAATCAAAACGGGCAACCAAAAGCTCTTCGTTCGGTGGTTCATGGGGCCCTCCTTGCATCGTGCTGAATCGATTTCTGTGGCCAGAACGCGCCAATCTCCCACTTCTTGCAAAGCGATTTTGATTGCAGCGCCGCGGGTCAGTCCTTTCGATAAAGCGTGCTCGTACGTCTCGTCCAGGTGAATGGCTAATTCCGCCACGATGTCGTCGCGTGTCCCGTGTGGCAGGTCTTGCGTGGACAAACGCTTGCGAACCAGCTTTTTCCAATCAAGCATGGCTGACTCCGGCTAAGGCATCGAGGGCGTGGAAGAACGAGCGCCACTCCTCGCGCAACGGGGCGAGTTGGCGCCTGCCAGTCTGTGTGAGGCGATAGTAGCGGCGGTCGCGTCCAGCAGCGTTCGCCTGCCAGTGGGCCTCGACCCACCCGCGTTTTTCCATTTCGTAGAGCAGCGGATAGAGGGAGGCGAGTGTGAATTTGAGGGCGCCACCGGTGCGCTCGCAAATCTGCCTGGCGATCTCGAATCCGTATAAGGGTTTTTCCGCAAGTAGTGACAGGATGGCCAAGTCTGCGCTGCCACGGGCGATTTTGGAGCGAATACGCTTGGGCATTATCGGGTTCCTATATTGCTAGTATAGGAATCCTATATTCTTTTGCAAAGTTACTCAAGTGCAAGTGGGCTTCACGCTCCGGGCTTGGAACTCGCGACCGCACAAACTGATTTCTTGCAAGCTGAATGCGGACGTTCGTTCTCCGACTGATTGGAGGCGCGAATGAGATACCCAAATGGATTCAGCTTGATGGAGTTGATGGTTGTCGTGGCAGTGATTTTCATTTTGCTGGCGGTTGCGATCCCGGGCATGCGGGCGATGATCATTCATGCCAACGAGACTTCGGCGGTGGCATCGATTCGGGCGATCAATACAGCCGAGGCTTCTTATCAGGTAACCTATGGTGGCTACGCCGAGTCGCTGGGACAATTGGGCGGGGCGGAGCCCTGCAAGAAGTCGGCGGAGACGGCTTGCCTGCTGGATGAGAGTCTGGCTGGAGGAGAGAAGTCAGGATACCGGTTTGTTGCAGTTGGCGGAAATGCGTCAGGCGGACTGAATACAAGTTACTTAGCCAGTGCGGCACCGGATGTTTTTGACCGCACTGGCAAACGGATATTTTGTTCTACGGACCGTGGTGTGATCCGGACAGATCAGAATGCGGGGGGAAGTACAATGCCTCCCACCGCGGAGCAGTGCACGGCCTTCCCTGCGTTGAAGTGATCCTCAGCCATCGTGATTCCAGAAGCGTTGTTTGAAATTCTGACACTGACTGGTACTGAAGTTGAGAAGTCTCGAAACCTTGGCGCGCCGGGAACGGTTCCACCCGTGATCTCAATCACTGCGTCCCGAACAGCGCGGCGATAGCGTTGTTTGATGGCTAGGTTTCGTACACGCGATCCCGAACTTCGGAAACTGGGGCTGGCGGCGCACAAATCGATCCGCCGAAGCCGCCAGTTGATCCAGAAGACCGGAGAACTGATATCACGGTCCAGGGAATTAGTCGGTTTTTCCAGCACAAGCAAATCCAGCCATCCTCACACTAATAAGACGAAGGAAATGATCACGGATTAGAAACTTCATTCGCGCCATCTTCGTAAAATATCTGTGCGGCGATTTTTAGACAGTTTCGGACAAGTCTTAAGCGCCATGTGGGCGCACAAACTGCGCGCGTTCCTCACCATGTTTGGAATCGCGTGGGGCGTGGGTTCCCTACTGTTATTGGTTGGATTAGGGGAAGGCTTTCGCGCCGGGACTGAAAAGAGTTTGGCCAGCTTCGGCGAAGACTATATGCAGATCTACAACGGCCGCGTGCCCGCCGTTGGTAGCAGCCAGCTTTCGTCCCGCCAGTACTACCTCGACTATCAGGATTATTTGGACATCCGCAACTCCCCCTTTGTTCGCAATGCCACGCCGGTCATCTACCGCGGCGACCTTCGATTGGTGAGTGAATATGGCAGTAGCAACGGGTATGTGGATGGGGCCGAGCCGCAGTTCTATGACATCCGGCGCCAGCCGGTCGATCAGGGCCGGTGGCTTAACTGGACCGACGAACAGCAACGCAACAACGTCTGTGTGATCGGGAGTGAATTCGTCCGCATCCTGTTTCCCGGCCGGCCTGTCATCGGCAGCCGAATTCTTATCAATAGTGTTCCCTTCGAAGTGGTTGGCACGATCGCGAGCATCGGCCACGGGAACAACAACAGTCAGAATATGCGGCTGGTCATGCCCTATGCCACGATGGGAACGTATTTCCCCATGATGGGGCAAGGCAACGCCAACGCACTCAAATATGTTGCCTACCAGCCGGTTACGCGGGAGCAGCACCAGCAAGCCAGAAAGGCCGTGCACAGCATCGTTGCCCGAAATCACCGCTTCGATCCCGAGACGCCCGACGCGTTCGACGATTGGGACTCGATCGCCACCGCGGAAATGGTTGGCAAGATCTCCAATGCTATGGATGCGTTCCTTGGGGCGGTTGGTCTGGTGACACTCGGGCTGGGAGCGATGGGAGTTGTGAACATCATGCTGGTCTCGGTCGCGGAGCGCACGCGCGAGATCGGTCTGCGGAAAGCCCTAGGCGCAACCCGACGGAGCATCCTGTTCCAGTTCTTCCTCGAAGGGCTGATGCTAACGGTAATCAGCGGGGGGATCGGAGTGGCTGCGGCTTACGGTGCCACGAAGCTTTTCGGACTGGCGCCGCCGATCGATGGGTTCGAACTGCCTCACATTTATCCGGCGACGGCGGCACTCGCCGTGGGAAGCCTTGCCGCCGCGGGCATTGTTGCCGGACTGTATCCCGCACGGCAGGCAGCCATGCTCACGCCGGTCGAGGCGCTTCGCCAGGAGTGACCGATGATCCTACCGAAAGATGTGTTCTCGGAAGCTTACGACGCACTGCGCAATAACCGCCGCAGGACGGCGATCACCATGTTGGGCATGGCCTGGGGAATCGCCACGGTCGTGCTGTTGCTGGCCTATGGCACAGGGTTCTCAACCGCCATCGTCAACATCTTCAAGGCATACGCCAGCATGCAGGCCATGGGCATTGCCGCTGGGCGCACCTCAATGCAGGCGGGAGGAAACAAAGCTGGCATCAACATACGTTTGACGAAGGACGACATTGACCGCGTCGTAACCAATGTGCCGCAAGTTATACGGATCACCCCGGAGTCGTATTACGAAGGTCCCATCAGCTATGAGGGGCGTTCTTACACGTGCCAGGTCAGCGGCGGCAATCCATCCCTGCAGGAGATCCAGAACCTGCAGATGGATGCCGGGCATTTCTATACAGCCGAAGATATGCAGCTACGCGCGCGCGTGTGTGTGCTGGGATCGGAGTCGAAGGAGAAGCTTTTTTCAGGGCGCTTTGCCTTGGGAGAGAGGATTCGAATCAACGGCATTCCCTATGAAGTGGTTGGCATATTGAAGCCGAGGCCGCAGGAAGGTGCCGAGAACAGTATCAACCGCGTTATCTACATCCCATTTCCGACCATGAGCAACTTCCGCGATACGCGCTATATCGACATGATCTGGCTCGATTTTCTCGGCTACGACTATGCAGCGGTGGAGCGGTCGGTGAGAAATACGCTGGCACAGCAACACAACTTCCGACCTGATGACAAGCGGGCCCTGATGGTTTTCACTTTGATGGAACAGCTATCGCAGTTCCACATGATTACGATGGCCTTACAGGTGTTGCTTGCCTTTATCGGCGCACTGACCTTGGGCATCGGGGGCGTCGGCCTTATGAACATCATGCTGGTGAGCGTGACGCAGCGAACCCGCGAGATCGGCGTGGAGAAGGCGATGGGAGCCCGCCGGTTTGACGTTCTCGTGCAATTCCTGGCCGAGGCCCTCGCGATCACTTTTCTTGGAGGCCTGCTAGGCATTGGCCTCGCCTACCTCGTGTCGTTCTCAGTAGGAAATCTCACCTTTTACAGCGCGCTAGCTCAGCACGGTGAGATGGGCGATATCCGACTGATGATTTCACCCGTTAGCGTGTTCGTTGCTACGGCGATTCTGACCCTCGTAGGGTTGGTGAGCGGCATGATCCCCGCGATCAGGGCGTCGCGACTTGATCCGATTGAGGCGTTGCACTACGAGTAAGTGATGCCTCCTCAAATACATCTGTTTCTGCATTCGGAGTAGTTCATCGCGGGTGTAGAATGCCGTCGGCGCTGTGGCTAGGCGGTGTTGGGTTCCCTTTCATTCTCCTACTCCAAAATCCCTTTGACGGAGGTGATCCCATGAATCGCATCCCTTTCTCACTCATCATCAATCGTGTGGCGATAGCGATTGCCTTCGTTGGGATTTTTCTGGAGAGCACTTATGCGCAAAGTGCCAAGGAGACTGTGCTTCACAGCTTCGCAGGCGCCAGTGACGGAGCCGACCCCGTAGCTGGTTTGGTTGCCGATCCTAGTGGCAATCTTTATGGCACAACCTCCAGTGGCGGCAATGGCGCGTGTCAGGGCGGTTGCGGCACTGTCTTCAAACTCTCGCGCAATCCGGATGGGACTTGGAGTGAAACCCAACTCTATAGTTTTTCTGGTGGCCAAGACGGCGCTTTTCCGAACGCAGGTGTAGTTTTCGACCGAAGCGGTAACCTCTATGGCGCGACTCTGCACGGCGGGACCACGAACGATGGAACAATTTTCCGCTTGGCCCCTCCTTCCAGTTTGGACGGTCCGTGGACTGAGACCGTGCTGCACAACTTTCTTGAAGACAGCGATGGTTCGTATTGTTTCGGTGCTCTCACTTTCGACCCGTTGGGCAATCTTTACGGTGCCGCATTCTTCGGCGGGCCCTATAGCGGAGGCACCGTTTTCCAACTCGTGCCGCCGCAGAGTGGGGAGTCGTGGACTTTTAACGTACTGCACGCCTTTAAGGGCACGGTTGATGGAATCGACCCTCTTGGCGCAGTTGTTCTCGATAAGAATCGAGCGGTTTACGGAACCACCCACGATGGTACCGTTTTCAGGCTGAGACCTCCTGCTTCTGGCCGAAGCGCCTGGAGCATAAGCGTGCTCTACCACTTCGGCTCAACCGCGGCTGTGGGCGCGCTTCTTCCAGGACGGCCTGCGAGTCTCTTGGGTACAACCGCTTTGGGCGGCGCAAACAATGACGGCACCGTTTTTCAACTGACACCGCCTCTTCAGCCGGGCCAGCCATGGACCGCGGTTACGCTGTACGAATTCCAGGGTGGAAACGACGGCGTATATCCACTGAACGGTTTGGTCGCTGACGGATTGGGTAATCTCTACGGGGTAACGGCGACAGGCGGGTTCTTTAACGCCGGCACCGTTTTCAGGTTGTCCCCTTCCACGACACATGCCGACACATGGACCAAGACCACGCTCTACAACTTTGGTAGTGGCCGCAACGGCTCCGATCCGGGCGCTGGAGTAATTCTGGGAAAGCAAGTTCTCTACGGCACGACTTCGTCCGGTGGCCTTTCGGGCAACGGGACCGTGTTTCAGCTTAAGCCTTAACGCAGGTGAGTAGGAACCTGAGTAGGAACCTCCCTCCCAATTGTTCGCACTCACGGCTCGACAACGACTTCGCCCTTCATGGAGCGGTGTTTCCATCCACAGTGAACGCAGCAACTGAACGGATACGTTCCAGGTGCCTGGGCCACGAACTCGACAATCTGCGTTTGACCCTCTTCGATCTTCACGCAACCTTGAGAGGAGGAGAAAACCAGGCCCGGGCTCCCTTTTGTTTCGGCACCATTTGCGAAGGGTATGATCCTAAAACCGTGAGCGTGATCGGATGCGGTAATTTTCAGTTGAACCCTGGTTCCTTGCTTAACTCGAATTGGTGACGGACTGAACTCGTACTTCTTCGCCGTGACTTCGATTACCTGAACGTTCTCGGGTGCAGGGCCGGGTGCGCCGTGGCTGGTGAGAGGAAATGTCGTCGCTGCGAGCAATAAGCAGATCCATGGATATCTCATGAACATCGCTCCTGCGAGGTATTACAGACCCTTGAGATGCGTAAAGCGTCATTACGGTGTCACGAGACCGTAATTTCCTCGTTCATTATGAGCCCACGAAGACAATGTATTACTGCGTCAGCCACGTTTTTGCGATGCAGCACCGCCTAAATCATAAAGACCTTAAGTCAGCCACCATCCAAGAAGCTCCCGCAATTAGAAAAGTCAGGGCGAATTCGGACCAGTTCAGATGCGCCTCGGGGTGAGTGATCAGGCGCGGAACCCAAACCATCAGACCAAAGAGTATCAGCATCAGCGTCATCAGACGTATTGCCAACCTTGCCTGACGATTGATGAGAAGGGCAATCGCCGCGAGTGCAAAAGCGATCGTCGTGAGTATCGCCCAAAACATCTGGTTGGGCAGAATCCACCTTGGAACCAAGTCAGCCGTTACACGAAGATAGATAATCTGACTCAGCATAAATGAAACCGCACAGACGCCGATTCCAAGGCGTGCCAGTCTGCTGAACGCTACCGCTCTGGTCGCATTTGCCTCGGTCGCAGCGAACAGTGCCAGTGAGCCGCAGAGCAAGGAAAACTGTTCGAAGAAACTCCCGTATCCGTCATAAACGGTGGGTGCTGAGATGATCCCAGGGATGCAGGCAAGCGAGAAAAGCAAATAGACAACGCCGAGAATGAGGGAAGCGGAGCGAGTGGTCCGTGGGTGCTGTATCCCGATCCCTCCAGCAATTTGAGCGGTCATCAGACACCTGCCGAGGACAATTCCCAAAGGCAGGCTCCAGATCTTGTGCAAGCTTTGCCAGGTATCAGGGTCGTGCCACATCAATGCGATGACGCCGAACAACGCGGCCGACGCGCCAAAGACTATTCGCCCGTACTGCACCGTCTTCACACAGGAAAAGTAACAGATATCCCGCAGCAGGTAGCGAACTTCGTTGCCGACCGAGACTACGCGACACGGATGGCTCTCTGAAGCATTGTTGGCGGGTTCAGAAACAATTGCTGGTCAAAGTTGAACCATGATCTTCGATGCCTTTGCCCGGAAGTAGTCGGCTCAGCCCACCTTTTGCCTGATCCGTTATAAGGGATGTTCAAAATCAAGCAACGTGCCCTATCATAAGAAGGCCACGCGGGCGTGGCGGAATGGCAGACGCAGCGGACTTGAGAAAACTTGAGTGCTCGCCGGGAAACCGGCGATGCAAAACTGCTCAAAATCGGGGAAACCTCCTTTGCGTGGCAATCCCGAGCCAAGCCTGGCAGGAAGTCAGCCGGGAAGGTGTAGAGACTAGACGGGCGGCACCTAAGCCCCGGATCGTCCGGGATACGGTGAAGGGATAGTCCAGACCGCAAACCGGATGACGGAAACTGCATCTGGGCGGCGAAAGCCGTAGTCGGTAAGAAAATCCGCAGGGCTCAAAAGGCCTGTGAGGGTTCGACTCCCTCCGCCCGCACCACATTTCTTCTTAAGAGATATTGCTTCGAGGATATCTCGCCCACAAAATCTCGCACAATTTTCTGCTGGAGGATGGCTACCATGCCACAGGCCTCTGCATTCCCGCATGTGTGGATAGCAGCACCAGACTCCTCGATGAGCGTTGATTCCAAGACTATTCACGGGTTTTAAAACTCTCCAGCCCCGGAGCCACTGGTAGTTTTGACAGTGGCTGGGGAGCAGTCGGACGCGTAGGATTCGCGGTTCAAAGTTGTTGACCTGTTCCCCAATCCGGTGCTTATGAGGCTGTCTTGATGGCGTTGCGTCCATTTGAGAATGAAGCTACAACGCGCAAGGCAGGAGAATCCGCAGCTCCTTCATCCGATCGTGCGACTGAGATCCTGGCAACTATTCTGATCGTGGAGGATGAAGCCGCCTTGCTCGAGTTGGTCCGCCAATACTTGCAGAAAAGGAACTACGGAGTTCTTACCGCGAAAAATGGCAGGGAGGGCGTCGAAGTTTTCCGTCAACATGCAAAGAAGATTCAGTTGGTGATCAGTGACCTTGCCATGCCTGGCATGAATGGCCTTGAATGCATGGAGCGGATTTTAGCGCTAGAGCCAAGAGTGAGATTCCTGTTCATGTCGGGCTTTCCGGAGCAGATTGTGGAAAGACATAGGGCAACCTTCGAGCGCTGCGAATTTCTTCCCAAACCGTTCCGTCTGGACCAACTGCTCGATAAAGTGGGCCACCTGTTATCGAGAGACGCCGCGGCGTAAGAAGCGTTTCAACGACTAGCTCCGATCAGAAACTCTCCCATAACCCAGATCTTGTAGTCCGAATGCGGTGATCCGAGCCCGCGGTTTCCCGGCGAGAATTTTTGGCCGACTCCTCCCTTCGTCCTGCACGCAAAACTTTGGTGCTAAGCGTAAGCGGCTCTGCCTCAATCGCCGCTTCCCTTCGGTGGTATCTTTGTGGAATCGGCACAAAAGGCGGGCGTCGTAAGCAACTGCATGGACATTCTCCGCAAACTGTTCGAGCACCATTTCCATTTTCCCGTGGAACAGATCGAGCCGGTCCAAGGCGAACTGGGCGGCTCAGGACGCAGGATTATGAGGCTGACGGGAAGGGGAAAGAGTGCCATCGGCATTCTCTACGGCGTTCGCGAAGAGAATGTCGCGTTCCTCGAATTCTCCCGGCACTTCCGGAAGCACGGTTTGCCGGTGCCCGAGATCTACGGCGAAGACCTCGAGCATGGTGCATATCTCGAGGAAGACCTCGGAGACACTTCCCTGTTTGAGCTTCTTTCACAGAATCGCAAGGGCGAGAATGTTGCTGCTGCAGTCGTCGAAGCCTACAGAAAAGCGATTGCGACCCTGCCTAGATTTCAGATCGAGGCCGGACGTGATTTGAACTACAAAGTCTGCTACCCGCGGGGCAGCTTTGATCGTCAGTCGATCTCTTGGGATCTGAATTACTTCAAATACTATTTTCTGAGACTGGCGGGAATTCCCTTCAGCGAACAGGCGCTTGAGGACGACTTCAGCCGGCTCACCAAGTTTCTTCTCAGCGCTCCTCGCGATTACTTCCTCTATCGCGATTTCCAGTCGCGGAACATCATGCTTCGCGGTGGACAGCCCTACTTTCTTGATTACCAGGGCGGAAGAAAAGGAGCCCTGCAGTATGACGTTGCCTCGCTCTTGTTCGATGCGAAGGCGGATCTGCCACCTGAGTTGCGGCAGCAGTTGCTCGATCACTATCTGGATACTCTGCGAAGCTACGTTGATGTGAAGCGCGATGCCTTCATGCAGCATTACTACACTTATGTTTACATCCGCATCATGCAGGCATTGGGCGCGTACGGTTTTCGAGGATTTTACGAGCGGAAGGTGCATTTTCTGCAGAGTGTTCCATACGCTCTGAAGAACCTGCGGTGGCTGCTGCATAACGTCACCTTGCCGGTTGCTCTGCCCACTCTGCTGGAAGCGTTCCACAGCATGCTGGCCTCCGAGAAACTACAAGGACTCGCGTCAGATGCGGATAATCTCGTGGTCCGTATTGTCAGTTTCTCGTTTCATCGAGGACTGCCTAAGGATGAGACTGGCAATGGCGGTGGCTTTGTATTTGATGGGCGGAGTCTTCCGAACCCCGGGCGGGAAGAGCACTTCAAGTCTCTGACAGGCCGGGATGCACCGGTGATCGATTACCTGAATCAGCAGGACAGCGCGCATCAGTACCTGGCAAGTGTGATGGCTCTGGTCGATGCAAGCATAAGCAGTTATCAGCAGCGCGGATTTAAGAATCTCATGGTCTGCTTTGGGTGTACGGGAGGGCAGCATCGCTCGGTGTATCTCGCGGAACAGTTGGCTAAGCGACTGCGGGGCCGGAGTGGAGTCGAGGTGTCCGTCACGCATCGCGAACTGGAGAGAATGAAAGCAGAACGCGCTCTCGCGGAGAAAGCCGGAACATGAGGGCCATGATTCTCGCGGCCGGTCTGGGCACCAGGCTGCGGCCGCTGACCAATGACCGTCCAAAGGCGCTGGTGGAAGTTGCAGGACGCACCCTCTTAGAAATCACGTTGTGCCGCCTGGCATCGTTCGGAATCCGTGAAGTCATTGTGAACGTGCATCACTTCGCCGACATGGTTGTTGACTATCTGAAGAAACACGACAATTTTGGAATGCACGTCGAGATCTCTAGGGAAGAGATCCTGCTTGATACAGGGGGAGGCCTTAAAAAAGCCGGACGGTTCTTTCTGCAGGGCGGCGCTGAAGCAGAAGAGCCGTTTTTGCTACACAACGTCGATGTGATCAGTACGATCGATATTCGACGGATGCTGCACGTGCATCAGAAAAGCGAGGCGCTCGCCACACTAGCGGTTCAAGATCGCAAAACCTCTCGATACTTGCTGTTTGACGAAAACAACTGGCTGTGCGGACGCCGACCAGCGAGCGATGGAAGGGCAGAGATCGTGCGTCCATCTGCTCAGCTTCAGGCTCTCGCCTTTTCCGGGGTGCATGTAATCTCGCCGCGCTTTCTTTCGCTGATGAGCGAGGAGGGGGTATTTTCCATCATCACCACCTATCTCAGGCTTGCCAGCCAAGGGGAGAAGATCGGCCTCTTTCGGGCAGATGGATACTACTGGCGGGATATGGGAAAGCCGGAAAATATCACTCAAGTTGCAGCCGATTTGGGGTCTCAAGTGCTTCATTTGCCAGTACGGTAATCCAGCCTGTGAAACCGTGTGCAAAAGTGGTTATGCAAGTTACGTAAGTTTCCTCAAAACCATCCAAATCATTGTTTCTAAGCAGCTTAGCTGTTAATCCTTATGAAGTTGGGGGATTCGTGTGTCCCCTGAATAGCGTTTATCAAATGACTGGCACAACCAGCATCGCTCCAAGTCTGCCCGGGCAAGCGCGGTCGTGGAGCAGTATGTCCGCGATTGCGAAATTATTCATTGCCCTGGTCGTGCTCATGGGTCTGGGCACACTGATTTACGGTGCAATTCACCAGAGCAGCAAGAACATCGCGGAGTTCATTTGTTATCTGGGAATAGCGGTCCTGGCGTCGCGATTAAAGGTGAATCTTCCGGGGATCACCGGAACGCTGTCGGTCAACTTCCTATTCATCCTGATCGGAGTGCTGGAGCTGAGCTATACCGAGACGCTGATCCTGGGTGCGATCTCGATGGTAGCGCAGTGCCTTTTTCCAGACAGGCCGAAAGCCATCCAGCTAACGTTCAACGTGTGCGCCGGCTGCGTTTCGACAACCTTGGCGTACATCACCTATCACCATCCGCTGACGAATCTGATCATCGGTAATCACCCCGTTTTGCTCGGGCTCGCGGCGACGGTGTATTTCATTGCGAACGCCGGCTCCATCGCCACGGTCATCTCTTTGACCGAAGGTCGGCCGCTGAGCCGGATTCTGGTGGATTGCTATTTCTGGTCTTTCCCCTATTACCTGGTTGGAGCGGGGATCGCCGGAATCATTGCCTGGCTTAACCGGACATTCAATTGGGAAACATCCCTGCTGGTGCTTCCCGTGGCGTACCTGATCTACCGATCGTACCGGCTTTATCTGGGGAAGCTGGAAGATGAGAAGCGCCACGTCGAGGAGATGGCGAATCTGCATCTCCGGACCATCGAGGCCCTCGCCCTCGCGATCGAAGCAAAAGATCACACAACACACGAGCACCTGCAGCGAGTCCGCGTCTATGCGATCGAGGTCGCAAAAGAGCTTGGCGTGAGCGGACCAGAGCTCGAGGCGCTTCACGCGGCGGCGTTATTGCACGATATCGGTAAGCTGGCAGTGCCCGAACATATCATCTCGAAGCCGGGGCGTTTGAGCCCGGAAGAATTCGAGAAGATGAAGATTCATACGTTGGTCGGGGCGGAGATCCTCGAGCGCGTCCGGTTTCCATATCCGGTGGTACCGATTGTGCGCGCGCACCACGAAAAGTGGGACGGCTCAGGTTATCCCCTGGGACTGAAAGGCGCGGAAATTCCAATCGGAGCACGCATTCTGTCCGCAGTCGACTATTTGGATGCGCTTGCTTCGGACCGGCAGTACCGGCGCGCTTTGCCTTTGAAAGACGTGATGCAGAAGCTCGCGGCTGAGTCCGGGAAGTCATTTGACCCCAAGGTCGTTAACGTTCTGCAGAAGCGTTACGAACATCTCGAAGAGATGGCTCTGGCGAAGTCCGCAGAGGATCCGAACGCACCCCTATCGACGGCCATCAAGATCGAGCGCGGACTGGAGCCGGCCGCCGGATTCGAAAACGCGCGCGCGCAGGATTATGCGGGACGCGAGACCACCTTCCTTTCCTCGATTGCCGCGGCGCGCCAGGAAGCGCAAGCACTGTTTGAACTGAGCCAGGATCTCGGCGCATCTTTGAGCCTGGGCGAGACCTTGTCTGTCTTCTCGGTGAAACTCAAGCCGATGGTACCTTACGATGCGATCGCAATTTACGTGCAGCGAGACAATGAGCTGATCCCTGAGTACGTAAACGGCGACAACTATCGACTATTCTCTTCGCTTCGCATTCCGATCGGGCAAGGATTGTCTGGTTGGGTAGCGCAGAACCGCAAACCGATCATCAATGGGAATCCATCGGTTGAGCCGGGGTATCTGAACGACCCAGCGAAATTCAGCACCTTGCGTTCTGCCCTGGCGGTGCCACTGGAAGGAGTCGCAGGAATCATAGGAGTGCTGGCTCTGTATCGCGGCGACCGAGATGCCTTTACGTCAGACCACTTACGCATCCTGCTGGCCGTGAGCGGAAAGATGGCACTTGCGATCGAGAATGCACTCAAGTACCAACAGGCAGAAAATTCCGCTATCACTGACTATCTCACTGGACTGCCGAATGCGCGGTCACTGTTCCTGCAACTGGACCGCGAGTTGGCACGGTGTAAGCGCGACAATTCATCGCTGACTGTCATGGTTTCTGATATGGACGGGTTTAAACAGATCAACGACCGGTTCGGCCATCTGGAAGGGAACCGGGTGTTGCGTTTGTTTGCGCAGGCGCTGAAAGACAGTTGCCGCGAATATGACTACGTAGCGCGTATGGGCGGAGATGAATTCGTGGTGATCGCTCCCGGCCTGGCCGCCGATTCAGCGAGCAAGAAGGCCGAACAAATGCGCGCTCTGGCTCGACACGCCGGACATGAAGTTTGCGGCGAGGAGATCCTTTCATTAAGCGTTGGCCGGGCCGTTTATCCCGATGACGGCAATGACGCAGAGCAACTTCTTACTGAAGCCGACCGTCGGATGTACATCGAGAAACAGAAACAGCTCGCCTATAAGGACCGGCGAGCCCACCCGCGATTGAAATGCAGAGTGACCATCGAATTGCAGACTGAGGCGGGAGGACTTCCGATGTATGCCAATCTGACCGATATCAGCATGGGCGGCTGCTATGTGGAAACGAGTACGATTTTGACGGCGGGAAGCAAGATTAACATGCGGTTCTCGATGGATGACTCCGGTTTGTCCGCCGAAGGGGTTGTAACCAGATTGGACCCCGGAGCGGGAGTGGCCGTGCAATTTCGCGAGATGAACCGCGAAGCCCGCGAACGCATGTTCAAGATTCTGGAGTTCGTCCAGAAAACGACGACCTATTACAACAATCACTACTTGAACAGTCTGACAAAAAGCTGATTTCGAGGTCAGGTTAAGAAAGTGCGTTAGCAGCAACCTGCAGCGTCGTCGCGCGAACGATTTCCGAAGCAATCTGATCAAGCGGAAGAATCTTGTCGGCTAGTCCGGCCTTGGCGACGAAGCCCGGCATACCCCATACCACGCTGGTGGCCTCGTTCTGAACATAAATGCGCGCGCCGTAGCTCCGGAGAGTTTCACATCCTCGCAATCCGTCCTGACCCATGCCCGTCAAAACCACCGCCAAAGCTCGATCTTTGAACACTGGGGCGACAGAACGGAATAGAACATCAACCGATGGCCGGCAAAAGTTCTCCCGCGGCCCCTGGTGAGTCTTAAGAATCACCGAGCCGTTGTCTGGCTCAACCACCATGTGGAAGTCTCCGGGTGCGATTACGGCGCAGCCTGCTGAAAGTCGTTCGCCAGAAACGCATTCACGCACTGGCAGCTGCGATTTTGAGGAAAGACGCGCTGCCAGCATCCTAGTAAAGATGGGGGGCATGTGCTGTGCGATGAGTAAGGGAACAGGCAGTTGGGCCGGCAACATGGGAAGGAGGCGCGCCAAAGCGTCGGGTCCTCCGGTGGAGACGCCGATGACGACGATCTTGGCTGGACCCAGCAGGCGGCGTGGCAGTGAAGGAGGAGCAACGTACGGAATGGCTTTCGCGAGCGGATGGGCGAGGCTGTGCGCGCCCGGCAAATGACAAAAGGCGCGTATTTTAGGAATGAGTTCGCGTGTAACGGCATCGAGAGTTGCGGCCCCATCGAGATTACTGGGCTTGGTAACGTAATCAGTGGCGCCGAGCGCGAGGGCTTCGAGGGTAACCGATGCGCCGCGTTCGGTTAACGTGCTGAACATGATGATAGGCACGCGCGAATCGATCTTGCGCAATTCCCCAACGGTCTCCAGCCCATCCATTTCCGGCATTTCGACGTCGAGCAGAACCAGATCTGGCTTGGCGGCCGCGAATTTCGTTAACGCCACACGCCCATTGACCGCAGTGGCGACGACTTCGAGATCTGGATCCTGCCCGATTGCTTGGGATAACACCTTGCGGACGACTACCGCATCGTCGACCAGCAGAATTCGTTTTGGATCGCGATTGGCCATCGCTCACCGGGCGGGGCAAAAGGTTTTTCGCTCTGCGATGCTCATTCCAGTTTCCTTGCGGTTCCTCGTGCGCACACTGTCACTTCTTCAAGAGCTAAATTCGCGATTGCCGTTGGGCTTACTGAGATCAGCCAGATCGACGATCTTGTCGATATCCAGAGCCAGCAGCAGATGTCCAGAGAGTTTGTAGACCCCGTTCACCACCTCGCGAGCAAAATCCTGCAATGTTTCGGGCGGGCTCTCAAGGGTTTCCTCTTCCACCTCGATGACATCGCCGATCTCATCGACCAGCAGGCTCACTGCGCCGTCGTTGGTACGAACGACTACATTCATCGGAAGTTGCCCGGCAGGCCGGTCTTCTAGCCCCAGGCGCCGGCGCAGGTCAATGGCGGAAACAATCTGGCCGCGAAGATTGATCAACCCGCGGACTACGTCTGGCGCGAGCGGTACGCGGGTCATTTCCTGGTGCTGAATCACTTCCTGCACTTTTGGGACAGGCGTGCCGAACATGTGACCGTCGAGCAGAAAAGTGCAGAATTGTTGAGTAGAAGCCATAAGCTCTCCTAGAAATCTCCGGTTGTTAAGTCAGATCGGCAAATCCGCGAATAACATGGGCCACTGCTTGCTTTTCAACTGCTCGCTGAGCGATCGACGATTCCTCGGTACCGGATTCCCTGACTCTTGGATCTTCGTCGCCTTCAATTAGAAAACTCTTACCGATGGCGTCCACAGGGATGCCATCGTCTGCAATGTCTCCCTTCTAGCCGCATATCCGGCACCAATTCCACGACCCAGAAGACTACTTTGGGTCATGGCGGTTGACGCCGCTCTACACCTCATCGGCTTGACGTAGAAGGACTTCAGCAATGAGCGGCCAACGAAGTTCTGGAATGTCGATAAGGTCTGATTCCCAGCGCTTGAAGCCTGTCTTCGGCACCCTTAGACTTAAGAGAATGCATGTGCATATTCATGGCGGCCGCAGTCCAGGTCGAGTTCTGAAAATCTCGCTGGGCGTGACGCTGGCTTATATCGCGTTGCTGGTCGTCGCCGGCTTGCGCGCTCATTCCCTGGCGCTGCTCTCGGAGGCCGGCCACAACCTCTCGGACTTTCTAGCTCTGTTGCTCTCTCTGGTCGCGGTTTATCTGCAATCCCGGCCTGCCAGCTCTACCAAGACCTACGGATATCACCGTGCCGGCGTGCTGGCCGCGCTGGTCAACGCAAGCTCGTTGGTAGTGGTTTCATTCTTCATTTTTTTTGAGGCATTCCGTCGGCTGCAGCACCCCGAGCAAGTGCACGCGACCGTAATGATGTGGGTGGCGGGAGCCGGCGTCGTGATGAATGGAGCCATCGCCCTGTTGCTCTATCGTGCGGGCCGGGACGTGAATATTCGCAGCGCACTTCTCCATGAGGTCGGGGATACTCTGTCGACCGCCGCTGTAATTGCTGGAGGCTGGGCCATCCTGGTCACCAAGAACTACTGGATCGATTCGGTACTTTCGGTCGGAATTGGCGTCCTGATCCTGTGGTCGGGTTTCGGAATCGTTCGCGAGACATTGAACATTCTTCTAGAAGGCACGCCTCGCGGCATGAAACTGGAAAAGATCGAAGGGGTAATCCGCGCGGTTGAAGGCGTGAACGATGTGCACGATCTTCATGTTTGGAGCATCGGTAGCGAGACGCATGCTCTCTCTTGTCATATCTCGATTGCCGACATTCCCCCGTCCGTGAGCGAACGCATCCTGCGTGACGTGAAAGAACGTCTACTTCATGATTTTCGAATCGATCACACAACAATTCAGTTTGAACACGCGCTCTGTGAGACCGCCCACGGATGTGTGATCCCCGTGATTGAACATGAGGAAGAACACCGCCACCATCACAGCCACTAAGAAGGCCATCGCTCTTCACGATTGTTGATCGAAGATCTCCTTGACTCGCTCGATCGTATCGGCATCCTCAGGCAATTTGTCGCTGCGCAGCCGGATGATTCTCGGAAAGCGGAGTGCATATCCGCTCTCATGGCGGTCGGATCGCATCATGTTGTTGAACGCTACTTCCAACACGATTTTCGGCTCGACAACCCGTCGAAACCCCTGATCTTCGACCGTGTGCTCGAGAAACCAAGCCGTCATTTCGCTGATCTCGGCGTCGGTGAGTCCAGAATATGCCTTGCCGATGTTGACCAGCTTGTCTCCATCCCAGACCGCGAACGTGTAATCACTGAGCACCCCGATGCGTTTGCCGTGTCCGTACTCGACCGCGGTGACGACCACATCAAGCGTGGCCAATTCCCGTTTCATCTTGAGCCAAGCCTTGCCGCGCTTGCCAGGTGAATAGGAGGAGTTGAGGTCTTTGATCATCAGGCCTTCATTCCCTCGGCTGCGCGCCGCGACGAAAAGGCGGTCCAGTTCCTCGGCGGTCGACGCATGAAACACTGGGGCACGAATGATAGCGGCAGACGAAATCTCCGGATCCTCCACAAAGAGCAGTTTTGCTTGCTCGTGTCCCGCTCGGCCCACGGCAGGTTGAACCAACCGCTCCGATGCGAGTAATGCATCCAGAACGCGGGCTCGCTCGTGAAGTGGCCTATCGATCAGCAATTCCCCATCCGTGTACAGGATGTCAAAAGCCAGAAAGGCAACCGGGGTTTCACCAAGCATTTTGTCGCTGACTTTCTTTCTTCCCAGCCTCTGCTGCAGAACGCTGAACGGTCGCGCGCGGCCAAGATTCTGAGCTTTCGCTTCGCTCTCGTCCGAGATCGGTTCGTCTACCACAACCGTGGCATCGGGAAGGGATACGGGGTACTGCCAAGCGACGATTTCGCCGTCGAGGATTGCATCTTTCGGAAGTCCTGCCAGAGCCGGGGGCAGTTCGGGGAACGACTCTGTAATCTCGTCTCGCGTTCGCGAGAAGATGTGGACGTCTCCCGATGAGACGTGCACCTGTGCCCGAATGCCGTCGTACTTATCTTCTACTGCGGCATCGGTAAAGTAACCCAGACCTTCCTCAGGACTCTCAATCGGACTGGCCAGCATGAACCCAATCGGATGAAATAACCGCAATCGTGCGTCATTCAGCCTGCCCTCTGCCGCGAGGACAAGAGTCTCCCCGATATCGCCCAGCAGCATGTTGGCGCGCTGAACGTCCACGACGGGGCTCTCGTATGCTTTCGCGATGGCTTCTTCAACGAGGCTCTCTTTCAGCCCGATCCGCAGATCGCCGGTCACGATCTTGACGATGTACTTTGCCTCCGGCGGCGTAGAGCGTGCAAGGAGATCGCGTACAATTGCCGTCTTAGCCGATGGACCCTTGGCTTTAGAGATCGAGCGGAACGCGGCTTCTACCGCAAGAAGCGTAAGTTCGTCACCATTCCGATTGGGGAGGACTGCCGCTGCCACTGCGCCTAAGTCGCCGTATTGACGATAAGCCGCGGTAAGTTCGTTTTCGTCTCGATTTGCAAGTTCTGCGACGATCTGCCAAAGAGAACGTCCTCCGACTTGGAGAGTCGACTCCTCCCAGGCGGGAAAAGGCCTTCCCGATAGGAACACACAAGCGACCGCGGCTTCCTGGGTCGTAACTGATTTCAGAAACTCGGCCACAATGGTCGTCTTCTGGAGTTTCTTGGTCGTAGCCGCGATCGCTTCGCAGGTTTGGGCGAATTCCTTCATTGGTCGTTTGCTTGGATTCACGAGCCGCGGCGACGACACCGCGGCTCTGACGTCAATAGTAAGAGCAGCGGTATCTATGACTTACCGTGGTCTTTCATCATCCTAACCTAAGCGCCAGTGTGATACCCTAAGATGTGTCTTGCTCCCTTTCGGAGCATCTCATCATCGTGCGCTCAATTAAGAATTACTTCCGGTTTCTTGCCGCAGTGCAACTACTGCCTGCTCTTGAGAGTGGGGAGGAGACGCTCGTCGGCGGTCAGGCTGTGCTCGAAGGAGTCATGATGCGCTCTCCGCATGCCTGGGCCATCGCATGCCGCAAGCCTTCCGGTGAAGTGGTCACCATGAGCGAACCACTGGAGAGGCCATCGGAAAAGCACAAATGGATGGGCTGGCCGATCGTCCGTGGCGTCATGACTCTCGGATACGCAATGAACCTCGGCTACCGAGCACTGCGTTTCTCTGCGAATGTCGCGATCGAAGACATTATGCAGGACGATCAGAAAGCCGGAACGCCTGATCGCATTCAGAAAGAGCCGGTTGCAGCAACTTCCAAGGCTGAGAAACGGGAGAAAGCAGCGTCCTTGAGCGGATGGCTGGCGGCAATCAATGTGATCATCTCGATCGGCTTCTTTATCTTCATGTATAAGTACATCCCGCTGCTGGCGGCGACTGAACTGAAGAAGATTGATCCAGCGCTCGGCGGTCAGATAATTTTTAATCTGGTTGATGGCGCTATCCGCCTCTTATTGTTCTTGCTGTTCATCTGGGGCGTGTCGCTTTGGAAGGACATCCGGCGGGTGTATGAGTATCACGGAGCCGAGCATAAAACGGTTTTTGCTTTCGAGAATGGCGACCCGCTGAATACGCAAGAGGTCCAAAAGTATCCAACGTTCCATCCACGGTGTGGAACCAGTTTCTTGATGACCGTGATGCTGATTTCCATCGGCTTTTACATGCTGGTTCCGTTCACGACGTTCTGGGCGCGTTTTGCATCGCGAATCGTGCTCTTGCCTATCATTGCCGGGATTTCGTACGAGATCATCCGATTTGCGGCAAAACATCGTGGCTCGTTGTTTGCTCTCATGACTGCACCGGGTCTTTGGCTGCAGCGGATTACCACCAAGCCTCCTTCTGACGATCAGGCACAATGCGCGATTGTTGCGCTCGACAAAGCCATGTCGCTTGAAAAAGAGCGCGGTGGCGAGCTGGTCATTGCTTAGCGGCCCCGCCGCGAATACTTCCTCCCGCTCTCTCGACCAAACTACAATGCCGTAGGAATGCTTTGAGCGTTCCACCGCTGCATGCGGTTTGCGGCCGAACCGAAACGCATCCTGAGTGCGTCTGACGGAGCCGACTTACATGTTTGAACGACTGGACCAAATCGAAGCGCGTTACGAAGAGCTTACCCAATCTCTGGCGTCGCCGGAAATCGTGAACGATTCAGGTAGATATCAGAAGACCGCCAAAGCGCATAGCGAGATCACGCCCATCGTCGAAAAGTACCGCGAGTATAAAGATCTGACCAAGGGAATTGCGGAGAGCAAAGCCGTCCTTGCTGACGAGAAGGATCCAGACATGCGCGCCTATGCCCAGGAGGAACTGGATCGACTCCAAGGCAGGGTTGGAGCGGTCGAAGAGGAACTCAAGGTCCTGCTGTTGCCGAAAGATCCCAATGACGAGAAAAACGTTATCCTTGAAATCCGAGCCGGTACCGGCGGCGACGAAGCAACGCTGTTTGCAGCCGAAATCTTCCGCATGTACACGCGTTATGCCGAGATGCAGCGGTGGAAGGTCGAGGTGCTTTCCACCTCCGAGTCATCTGTCGGCGGTTTGAAGGAAGTCATTGCGATCATCGAAGGAAACCGGGTGTATTCGCAACTCAAGTATGAGAGCGGTGTTCACCGCGTTCAGAGAGTGCCCGCCACTGAACAACAGGGCCGAGTGCACACTTCAGCCGTTACGGTTGCGGTGTTGCCGGAAGCCGAAGACGTTGACATCAAGATCGAAGCGAAAGACCTGCGAATCGATACTTTCTGTTCATCGGGACCAGGCGGGCAGTCGGTCAACACAACCTATTCGGCCGTGCGCATCACCCACATTCCAACCAACACCGTAGTCAGCTGCCAGGACGAGAAGTCGCAGATCAAGAACCGCGAGAAGGGAATGCGAGTACTACGCGCCCGTCTCTACGAAATCGAAATGGAGAAACAGCAGGAAGCGCTGGCGAAAGAACGCAAGGCCATGGTGAAATCCGGCGATCGAAGCGAAAAAATCCGCACCTATAATTTTCCGCAGAACCGGCTCACCGATCACCGGATTGGCTTCACGATCCATCAGCTGGACGCGGTAATGGACGGCAAGATCCAGCCGCTACTTGAAGCGCTTGTCACACACTATCAGGCCGAGAAGTTGAAGCAGGAAACAGCTACCGTCGTTTAAGTTTTGCTATAGATATGAGAGGCTCGATGTCGGACCTGAATCACACTCTTGCGTCTGTTCTCGCCAGCCGCTTCTCGGCGAATGCTGCTCGCATCCGCGAGTTGGCTGCCCCTCTCAGTCAAGAACAGTTCTGGAA
Source organism: Candidatus Sulfotelmatobacter sp. (assembly GCA_035264195.1). Lineage (GTDB taxonomy): Bacteria > Acidobacteriota > Terriglobia > Terriglobales > Acidobacteriaceae > Sulfotelmatobacter. The sequence continues at coordinate 28,864 of DATFQQ010000096.1, forward strand.
CAAGCCGTTCTCATTCGGCAACAGCTTTGGTCACCTCGTATTGCACCTGACAGGAAACTTGAACTACTACATCGGAGCGCAGATCGCGGAAACGGGCTACGTGCGCGACAGACCTCGAGAGTTCAGCGAAACTGAATTCCCCCCGAAGGACGAAGCGCTACAGGCCTTGGATGATGCGGTCGCGACGGTGGTCCGAACGATTCAGTCCCAGTCAGCCGAAGACTGGGCGAAACCATATTCCGCTCTAGGCACAAGCTGTAGTAATCGTCTTGATATGTTTGTGCAATGTGCTGCGCACATGCAGCACCACATCGGGCAGATGATCTATCTCGCATACGAGTGGGAGCGACAAGCCACACAGTAGTGCCAGCAACCCGCGGGCTGTCTTACCCCGTGGTTCCCTGTGCCCCCTGTGTTGAAACCCTAGACCACCTCAGCTTTGATCTAATCCACCGCGTGTCATCCTGATGGCCTGCGCTTTTTGCAGGCCGGAGGACCTATGCAATCCCCGGCTGCATGAGCACTGCCGGCAAAGTTGCATAAGTCCTCCGGCGCCAAAAAACGGCGCCGCCACGATGACAAATCGGAATGGTGGACAGCAATTCCTAAATCGATCTAGTGAATCGTCTGCTCGCCCTTGCGAACAGGAGGAGCGGTCGTCGATCCCTGGAACTTCGGCCCGCCGAGCTTGGTGATCCACAACCCCGAGTGAATATCATTGAAGTACATCAAAGCATTCAGCTCCGGAGTGTCGCAAGTCACCGAGCAAGGCTGTCCTCCCCACGTAAATGGCAAGTTCGGACGAAAGCCCTTCGAGTCGCCAGTCCAGAAGCGCGCAATCTCACGCCCTTGCCGATAGAGATCGCCTCGCAACTCCCCGGAAATATCGAGCACGCGCGCGCCGCCGCTGTAGTAGCCCTCATACAGCATGTCGTTGGCGACCCAAAAATTGTGCGAGCCGCCTTCCGGCGCTTCGTACTGCGCGACTTCTTTCGGATGCTTGAGGTCCGAAACATCCATCACGTGGCAAATTGCTCGCACCGGAATGCGGTCGCGATCTTCGATGCTGAAGATTGCGGGAAAGACTTCATCGCCGACGAACAGATAATTCTTGTAGCGAAAGACGCTATGCGTTCCGGCGAGCCATCCGTCGCCGTAAAGTTCGTAATGATTGAAGTGGTATTGGCCGATGAGCTTGGGATTCTCCGGGCTACCTCCCGCCACTCCGTTACCCACGTCAAGAATCACGAGACCATCGCGCCAGTACGCAAGATAAGCGATCCCGTCTTTGACTTGCAGGTCATGCAGGTAGCGGCCGCTCGACATCGATCCCATCTCTGTGTTCAGCGTGACCACGGTCGGGTTCTCGACTTGATACCGTGCGACCTCTTTCGGATGCTTCACGTCCTGGAAGTCGATGACGCGCATCGACCCCGTCGCATCATCGGTCAGATAGACGTCATGGCCGTCGACATAAGCGCTATGCACGCCTCCCGTAACCGTCGCCGTGTATTCGGAGAGAACCTTCAGGTGCGAAGGATCGCTGGTATCGAGGAAGACGATTCCGTTCTTGCGGTTCGACGCGCCTTCGCGGGTAAAAACACCGATCTTCTCATCGGGTGTCGTGCTGATGTCGTTGATAAGCCGGGCGTCGACTTTGAGCGTGTCGAGCAGCTTGGGACTTGCTGGATCGGCTATGTCATATACAAACACCTTGTCGGCAATCGTCGAAAGATACGCGTGATGACCGATAATCCATTCCTCCGACATCTGCAAATCCGGCATCGGAACGTGCGACACAACTTCCACTTCACGTTCCACGTTGCGCGGGCGCACAACCACTGAGGCGGAAGCGCCGTGTTGTCCGCTGCTCGCCGTAATCACGTACGTGCCAGCCTTCTCGGCGACGAAGGCCCCATCGTCATAAATCGCCGCGCCATTTCCGCTGACGGACCACCGCACCGAGGCGGCCTTGCCTGCATCGCTTGACGCGGCGAAGTGAACAACGTCACCGGTCCGCGCTTCCGTCGTCGCGGGCTTCACCGTGAGTCGACGAATTGAGTCGCGCACGACCTGGACAGTCACCTTGGCCGTGGTATCGTCCGATGTGGCTTTGATGATCGCGCTGCCCGGTGCAACTCCAGTGACCAAGCCTGCCGCATCCACGGCAGCGACCGAAGGCTTGTCGGAACTCCACTGAATCTTCGCGTCAGAGCGCGGATTCCCATTCTCGGTGCGCGCAGTCGCCGTCAACTTCTCCGCACTTCCAGCTACGATCGTCTTTGGCTGCTCGATCTCGATCGTCGCGATCTTCGACGTGCCGACGTTGACCGTGGCGTATCCGGCTTTTCCCGCGATCACTGCACCTACCGTGACGATGCCCGGCGCGTGAAATGTCACTTCGCCGGATTCATCCGCGCCTGCCAGATCGAAGGGAGCAGCAAACCAGGTGGAAACCTTCGCGTCAATCGCATTGCCCGCTGCATCTTTCGCCGCGGCGCTGAACTTGACCTTCTCTCCAACATGCGCGTCGAGAGTCTTGGGCGTGATCTCGACGACGGCTGGAGCAACGGACGTGCTCGTTGCCTCCTGCTTGGCAGCAGCAGTATCTTGCGCCCATACAGTTGGAACAGCCAACGTTGATACCGCAACGGCGACAACGAATGCGCTGTGTCTGAACATGCACCCTCCAGATAAAGTCCTCTGTGTCCTCCGCGTCCTCTGCGGTAAAGCTTTTTCGACTACTGCTTGCTGGGCTCTGTCTTCCAGAAATCAAGCCCCGCAGCCTGCGGCCCGACATCAACGGTTGCGACGGTTTTCAGCGCGGCGAGATCGATCACTTCCACAGTGCCCGGCTCGCTCCCGACCCCTTCAACACTGATAAACGCATAGCGATCGTCCGGCGTCACGACGGCGCCGTGCACGACTTTTCTTTTGGTTGGAATTTTCGCCAGTTCTTTTCCGCTGACCGGATCGAAGACCGATACCGACTGTCCGCGCTTGTTGGTAGCGATCAATCGACCGTCTTTGGTCATCGCCAGGTTGTAGACGCCATTCCCAGCGGGAAAGCGTCGCACCATTTTCCAACTCGCAGTGTCGACCGCAACGATATCGTTCGTCTGATTGCAGGCAACGTAGACGATCCCACCATCATTCGAAGGCTGCGCCCATGTCGGCGTACACACCGGCTTGTGATCCGCCATGCTATGCATCTTCGGCTCGCTGCCAGAACTCGGATAGGGAGTCCCAGTCATGCCCATCTCTTTGCCCGGAGCGAGCATGAAGTAGCGTGAAACCGCGAACCTGCTGGTATCAATCTCGACCAGCATGTCGTCCATCATGCACGCCGAGTAGTGTTTGGTCCCGGCATGGTTGAGGCGCGATCCATGCGGCATCGTGCAGGTGGTAATACGCTTGACCTCGATCATCTGGTCGGTCGCGACGACCGAGATCGATGACGGAACCATGTCGCCATGGAAATTGGCGTTCGCGACATAGATAAAGTTCCCATCGGGCGTGACGTCTGTCGTTGCCGGGAATAGGCCCAGGCCTGTGTATTTCACGACACTGTCGCTGCCCGTGCGGTATTTCCAGACGGAACCTTCGGGCCTGCCGTGCCCCTCAGAGACATAAAAGAACTGCTTGTCGGGCGAGACCGCGATGCCGTGCGGGCCGTTGATGTCCATCGGCATCAGCCCGGTGCGTGTCTGATTCTCAATCTGCAAGCCCTTCGGCCCAAAGCGCAACAGGACAATCTTGTCCGCCGACTCGCACACCAGGTAAACGAGATAATCCTGCTTGGGAGGTTCGCTGACCGGAGCCGGACTCTGCGCCACGCCGCCGAGAACCAATGCGAGGAAGGCGACCGCCAGAAAAACGCACCTCTGCACACGACCTTTTGATAAGTCAGGAAAAACTGCCCGTCTGCTCAATAATGTTTTCGCCGCTCTATCGGGCGACCCCAGAAATAGACGACTAATCTAACACAGCCTCGCAACCCTACTGCCTTTGATAGTTCCTTTGCACTAGCGCCCTGCGCCCGCCGTTTCGGGTATCATTCCGACCCATATCTATGCGAACGCTTCTTATCCGCGCGGCCGTTGTGCTGGTGATCATCTACGCTTCGTTTGTCGGCCTGATCTGGTGGGCGATGCACCAGCCACCGGAGACGTTTGGGCAGGTGATGAAGCACATGCCCGATGCGGTATTCCTCGTGGCTCCGTTCGAAACCATGTGGACGCATGCCCGCGCCGGCCGTTTGCAAACTGGCGATCCCGCGCCCGACTTCTCGCTGCTCAAACTCGACAAGTCGGCGAACGTGCAACTCTCCTCACTCACAGCGCAGCAACCAGTCGTCCTTGTCTTCGGCAGCTACACTTGACCGCCCTTCCGGCGGGAGGTTCCCGCCCTCAACAAGCTCTATGACCAGTACAACCAGAAGGTAGCGTTCCTGATCGTCTACATCGTCGAGGCGCATCCCAGCGACGTCTGGCAAACCCAGAGCAATCTGAAAGACAAAGTTGTTTTCGCAAGCCCGAGGGACTTCGACCAGCGCACAGAAGTAGCCGGAAGTTGCGTGCGCAAGTTGGGAATTAAGTTTCCCGCCGTGATCGACGGATTCGACAACAAGACGGAGAGCGCCTACACGGGCTGGCCGGATCGAATCTATTTGATCGATCAAAACAACCGGGTCGTTTACAAGAGCAAACCCGGCCCATTCGGATTCAAGCCCGACGATCTAGAGAAAGCGCTGAAGAAGATCACCGGAACCACCTAGATCGATCTAGGAATTGCCGCATAACATTCTGCCTTGTCATCCTGATGGCGCCGTCTTTTGGCGCCGGAGGACCTATGCAACCCTGTCTGCAGTGCTCGTGAGGCCGGAGATTGCAAAGGTCCTCCGGCCTGCAAAAAGCGCAGGCCATCAGGATGACACCGCGGTGGATTCCATCGAGAGCTAAAATGATCAGAAGCCGTGACCGGTACTAGCTCGCCTTCGTGATCGCTCCCTGCGACGCCGACGAGACCAGCGCTGCATACTTCGCAAACACACCGGTCGAGTAGCGCGGTTTGGGCGCCTTCCAGTCCGCCATACGTTGCCGCAGCACGTCGTCGCTGATTTCCACTTCGAGCACGCGCTTCTTCACGTCGAAGTTGATCATGTCGCCATCGTGCACGCCCGTGATGGGCCCGCCCCGCGCAGCCTCTGGAGCCACGTGACCGGCCATCAAGCCGCGCGTTGCCCCGCTGAAGCGACCGTCAGTGAGCAACGCCACGGATTCTCCGAGTCCTTCCCCGACGATCGCAGCTGTAACCCCCAGCATCTCGCGCATCCCCGGACCGCCCTTCGGCCCTTCGTTGCGGATCACGACAACATCTCCGGCTTTGATTTTCTTGGCAGTGACGGCGGCCATCGCGTCCTCTTCGGAGTCGAAAACGCGCGCCGGCCCACGATGCTGCAGCCGCTCGTGCCCGCTGATCTTGGCAACGCAACCCTCGGGCGCAAGATTGCCTTTGAGAATCACCAGTCCGCCAGTTGCTTTCAGCGGCTTGCTGAGCGGCACGATCACCTCCTGCCCCGGGGTTTCAGTTGCGCCCTTCGCCTCATCGGCGATGGTTTGTCCAGTTACGGTCTTGGCCGAACCGTGCAGATGCTTGCCCTCGACCAGTCGCTTCGCCAGCAGCCGAATTCCTCCCGCACGATGCATATCGGCGGCAACAAATCTCCCGGATGGCTTCAGGTCTGTGAGGAAAGGTGTCCGTTCGCTAACCGTCTGGAAGTCATCAATCTCAAGACTGACTCCTGCCTCGCGCGCGATCGCAAGCAGATGCAGAACCGCGTTGGTTGATCCACCGCTCGCTGCGACGGACGCAATCGCGTTTTCAAATGCTTCGCGTGTCAGAATGTCCCGCGGCTTTAGGCCCTGTTTCAGGACATTCATCACGATCTTGCCGCACTCGAACGAGACCTGGTCTTTCTGGGGATCCATCGCCGGCACACTGTTAAATCCCATCGGCGAGAGACCAATCATTTCCATCACAGTCGACATCGTGTTGGCCGTGTACTGACCACCGCAGGCTCCAGCGCCGGGACACGCTACATCTTCCAGCTCCTTTAACTCCGAGTCGCTCATCTTTCCGGCGAGGTTCGCGCCGATGGCTTCGTAAACATCCTGAATCGTGACGTCTTTCCCGCGATAGCTTCCAGCGGCGATCGTTCCGCCGTAGAGCACCACGCCGGGAAGATTCATGCGAGCCAGGGCCATCGCCGCAGCGGGAATCGTCTTGTCACATCCCACCACACACACGACAGCGTCAAACATCTGTCCACGGCACACAAGTTCGATCGAGTCGGCGATTACTTCGCGGCTGACGAGCGAAGCCCTCATGCCGTCGACGCCCATCGTCTCGCCGTCGGAAATCGCGACCGTGTTGAACTCCATCGGCGTGCCTCCGGCATCGCGAATGCCTTCCTTCACCTTGGCAGCCAAGCGCCTCAGGTGGAAGTTGCACGGCATGGTTTCGATCCAAGTGTTGGCAACACCAATCAGCGGTTTGCTGAGATCGGCATCTGTATATCCAACTGCCTTGAACATCGAGCGAGCGCCCGCCCGCGAGCGCCCTTCGGTAATTGCGCGACTGATGTGTTTGAGATCCATGGGTAGTAGGTCCGCTGAAAAGAGTACAGGAGTGAAGAGCAGGTTTCAAAGTTTCAGAATTGCAAGTTTCGGAGGCGAACCGGTTTTGACTTCGAAACTTGAAACTTGTAACCCGAAACTGTTCCTACACAAAAACGGGGAACCCGCTCGCTGCAGGTTCCCCAAAGTGCATGACGCTGCCCAGGGTTCGTCATGCTTGCCCAAACCGGAATGCGAGACTACGCACGCGCCGCAGCGCGCTGCTGTTCAATGGTTACGCCCGAAGGCGGATGCGGACCCGCCCAGGCGTCGGAATGTAACGTACCTGCGCCGACATGAGTCACGTCAGCAATGGAGTACCATTCGCGATAGAGCTGGCCGACTTGCTTGGCGTTCACATCCAGGATCAGCGTCACCTGATGATCGTTTTCGCCCTGCTCTGCCTGCACATATGGCATGTCGAGACCGCGGCGCGAAGCGGCATTCAGGATGCGCATCAATGTTCCCTGCGTATTGCGATAACGGATGTGAAAGCTTTGCATGTAGTCGTCCCCCAGTTACTGTGTCGGTTCTTCTTCGAGCAACATCTCTGACAACGCCGCGCCTGCCGGAACCATCGGGAAAACGTTGGCCTCGGGCGCGCAATCAAACACCAGCAGCTCCGGATCCGGAGAGCGCAGGAAGCGATCGATCTGATCGCCGGTCTCCTGCGAGACCGGAAACTCGCGCATGACATCTTCTTTCATGCGGAAGCTATGAATCTTGTACGCCTTGGCGATGTCCACAAAGTCCGGATTGTCGCTCAGGTCGGTCTCGGCATAGTTCCGCTCGTAGAAGAGCTGTTGCCACTGCCGCACCATACCGAGATATTTGTTGTCGATGATGACCATCTTCACTGGAAGGCCGAGACGGTGCACCGTGGCCAGTTCCTGGATGTTCATCTGGAATCCGCCATCGCCGGAGACGCACACCACGCACGTGTCAGGCTTCGCCAGCTGCACGCCAACCGCGGCCGGCAAAGCGAAGCCCATAGCACCAAGACCGCCCGAGGTAATGAATCCGCGCGGCGAGCCCGAGTTAAACCGTTGTGCCGCCCACATCTGGTGCTGGCCGACGTCCGCGAGAATCACACTGTCTTCGGGCAGCCGGCTGAAAAGTTCGTCGAGGAATCGGATTGTCGGTTGCGCCAGACCGCGAGGATCGAGCTCGGCGCGATCAGCCCCACAAGCAACCGAACGCCAGCCTGCAAAATCAGGAAGCTTATGTCGCCGCAATTCGCTCTCAAACGCCGGAATCGTTTCGGAGAGATCGCCAATCACTGGAATTTCGCACGGTCGAACGCGATCAAGCTGTGCCGGATCGATTTCAAAGTGAACGATCTTTGCATGCGGAGCAAAACGCGTCGGGTCGCCTGTCACGCGGTCGTCGAGACGAGCTCCGAAGACCAGCAGCAGATCGGTCTCGTGCAGCGCCATGTTTGCCGCGCGTGTGCCGTGCATACCAACCATTCCCAGGTAGTACGGAGCTTCAGGCGGAACGGCGCCGAGCCCATGAACCGTGGCGAAAGTCGGCACGCTCAACGTGTCGAGCAGGCGGCGAAGCTCCGGAATCGCGCCAGACAGTTTGGCGCCGGCGCCAACCAGCGCCACCGGCTTCGACGACTGCTGCAGCAAAGCAAAGATCGTGTCGGTGAATCCTCCCTCTGCCTTGGCATCTACGGGACGCGCGTGCGGCGTGAACTGCACTGGACCGGAGAATTCTTTCTTCGCCTTCAGCATGTCGGTGGGGATATCGATCACCACCGGTCCTGGACGCCCACTGCGGGCCCAATAAAATCCTTCCGCGATGACTTCGGGAATTTCGTCGAGGTTGCGGACCAGTCGGCTCCATTTGGTCAAAGAGAGCGTCACACCGAAAACATCCGTTTCCTGGAATGCATCCGTGCCAATCATCGCGCTGCGAACCTGGCCTGTAATACAAACCAGCGGAACCGAATCCATCTTCGCGTCGGCGATGCCGGTAACGAGGTTCGTCGCACCGGGACCGCTGGTCGCCATCGCGACTCCAACTTTCCCTGTAACGCGCGCATACCCTTCCGCCGCAAACACCGCGCCCTGCTCGTGACGCGTGAGGATGTGCCGCACGCCACTGCCATCAAGCGCGTCATACAACGGCATGATCGCACCGCCCGGATAGCCAAAGACGAGGTCTACGCCTTCAGCCCGCAGGCACTGCAAAACGATGTCGGCTCCCTTAACCATCAACTCCCCTTATCCCGATTCTCCCGTTGTCATCCTGAGCGAGGATTCTTCTTTGCGCATCAAGCGCAAAGAAGAACCGCAGTCGAAGAGCCTGCCCTGAGGCGAATGCCGAAGGGATCCCTTTTACGAGCACAACTGCAGGCTCGAAATAGTTCTTACTAGAAAGTCAAGCATTCACCACCTGTTTAGGCTCTTGAGGCGCCGGAGCGGCCTTCTTGCCTTCTTTGGGCAACCAGCTCATCATGCTGCGCAGTTGCGCGCCGACGATTTCGATCGGATGCTGCTTCTCGGACTCACGCAACTTGTTGAAGTTCGGACAGCCAGCCTTGTTCTCGGCAATCCACTCCTGCGCAAACTTGCCAGACTGAATGTCAGCCAGCGTCTTCTTCATCGCCTGCCGCGTTGCGTCGCCAACCACTTGCTCACCGCGAGTCAGGTCGCCGTACTCAGCGGTGTTCGAGATCGAGTAACGCATGCGTCCCAGGCCACCTTCGTAGATCAGGTCAACGATGAGCTTCACCTCGTGGAGGCATTCGAAGTAAGCGATCTCCGGAGCGTAGCCGGCTTCGACGAGAGTCTCGAATCCCTTCTTGATGAGCGACGTGAGGCCACCGCAGAGTACGGCCTGCTCGCCGAAGAGATCGCTTTCGGTTTCTTCCTTGAAAGTTGTCTGCAACACACCGGCGCGGGTTGAGCCAATGCCGTGAGCATAAGCGAGTGCGAGCTCGTGAGCTCGGCCGCTAGCGTCCTGGTGAATTGCGATCAGCGAGGGCACTCCACGGCCTTCGCTGTAAACACGGCGAACCAAGTGCCCTGGACTCTTCGGAGCGATCATCACTACATCGACGTCGTTGGGCGGAACGATGGTTTTGAAATGAATGCTGAAGCCGTGCGAAACGCCTAGAACCTTCCCCGGATGCAAATACGGCTTGATCAACTGCTCATAGAGCTCGCCTTGCGTCTCATCGGGAGTCAAAACGTGGATCCAGTCGGCGCGCTTGGCAGCCTCGTCCGGGGCGACTACGACCATACCGTCGGCACGAGCCTGCTTGGCGCTCTGACGGTTGGGATCGAGTCCGATGATCACCTTATGTCCGCTGTCGCGGAGATTCTGCGCCTGGGCGTGTCCCTGGCTGCCGTAGCCGAGGATCGCGATTGTCTTGCCTTTCAGCGCCTCGGGATTTGCATCACGTTCGTAATAGATCGTTACTGCCATCGTGCTCCTCTCGGTCACCAAGCCCCGAAAAATGGGGGAGGCTACGTCCCTTATACTTCCGGGACAGCCTTTGTCACAATGTGTGCGAACCGACCGGTCGGTCGGTCCAGTTATGCTAGCTGTCTGCTGTCTCGCTTGTCAAGCACTCGCTTGCTTCGGACCGTACCCAAAGAGATTCGAAACAGTTGGTAGAGGGGCGGAGGACCTTCGTCCGCCCGCGATGCGAGGAGAGCGTGAATGAGCCTGCATATAACCACCTCGAAGCGCAAAAGACCCGTACGAAATCCTCAAGATTTCGTGCAGATTTCCGAAATAACTGAAGAGGAGGCTCAGTGGGCACCGATCCGCAGGCATTGCAAATCAGCAGGCGCCAGAGGTCCGGCTCCAACGGCAATGCCGTCTGTGATAAGCCCTTTAAAACCAAGATATTAGGACGAAATTGCCACTACGACGAGGAGCTGAGGCGCCTGCAGATTGAACTCGTCAAGATGCAAGAGTGGATCCGCCACCGCGGCCTGAAGGTGGTCGTGCTGTTCGAGGGCCGAGATGCCGCCGGTAAGGGCGGAGCCATCAAGCGAATCACGCAAAGCCTGAATCCGCGCGTTTGCCGCGTTGTTGCCCTCGGTACCCCAACGGAGCGCGAGAAAACTCAATGGTATTTCCAGCGCTACGTCGCCCATCTGCCCGCTGCCGGAGAGTTGGTTCTTTTCGATCGAAGCTGGTACAAACGCGCCGGCGTAGAGCGCGTCATGGGTTTCTGCACCGAAGCCGAATACATGGAGTTCCTGCACAGCTGCCCGGAGTTTGAGCGCATGCTGGTACGCGCCGGTATCACCCTAATCAAGTATTGGTTCTCGGTTAGCCACGAAGAGCAGGAGCGCCGTTTTCAGGACCGCATGAAAGACTCCACCAAGCGCTGGAAGCTCAGCCCGATGGATCTGGAATCCCGCGGACGATGGGCGGAATACTCGCGGGCCAAAGACGAAATGTTCGCCGTGACCGATATCAAGCAAGCCCCCTGGCATGTCGTGAACGCCGAAAACAAAAAATGCGCCCGCCTCAATGTCATTCGCCATTTGCTCTCCGTCATTCCGTATCAAGACCTGACGCCAGAACCTCTCAAACTCCCCCCGTTAGATAAGACCAAGTACGTGCGTCCGCCCTTCGAAGAGCAGAATTTCATCCCAGAGCTATACCGGTCCGAAGAGTAACCTCGCAGTTCCTCATTGATCTCTGCGGCAGTTCTTGGCGAACTCGGCGGTAAAAAGCTTTTAACGCCGAGGCCGCTAAGAAAGGCTGCAGAGATCGCGAGGAACTGGAGTATTCCTTGGATTAGCTTGCTCCGCACATTGGCAATCGGACGCGCAACAATTACCATGGCACGCGATGCCTCGCGAGACCCTGGTCGATTCCCGTCAAGAAATCCTGAGAACCGCCGCCCGCCTGTTCCAGCAGCGCGGTTATGACGCCACCTCGATGAATGATGTGGCTGCCGCCCTCAAACTCAGCAAGGGCGGCCTCTACCATCATTTCCAGAGCAAAGACGAAATCCTGTTCGAGATCATGAACCACGCCATGGAGATCACGCAGGAGCGGGTAATCTCTCCTGTGCGCGGCATTGTCGATCCGGTGGAGCGTTTGCGCGCCCTGATCCGCTTACACATTGAAGTCGTCCTCAGCCCGCGCGACCGCGAGATCACCGTGATGCTGCACGAGAACCATCCGCTGCCACCGACCCTGCGCAAACGCATCAATGGGCGGAAGAAGGAGTACATCCACTTCGTAGAGAACCTGATGGCCGAGGTGCAGAAAGTGAAGCAGGGCAAGGGTGCGGTCAGTCCGCGAGCGGCGGCATTTGCCCTGCTCGGCATGATCAACTGGATCTATCAGTGGTACAAGCCGGAGGGAAGTCTGCAGACGCACAATCTCGTGCCGCAGTTCACGGAACTGGTGTTCGGAGGAATCCTCGCTTAACAATCCGCGCAAGCGTTGGTTCTGGTGCCGGCCATACGATCACCTCAGAAATTCCGGGCCTGCGCATTGCATCAGAAGGCGACGGTTTGAATTCATCCATCTTTGCGGAAAGAAAGTTGAACGGTGGAGGTCCAGTCTTGGACATGCACGCCGGGAGCGGCAACATCATCTTACGGAAACTTAAACCGTAGAGTGGTTTGGTGTGGCCCTCTTTCTCTGCACCCAAAAACAGTGTCATGCTGAGCGGAGCCGGAGTGGAGCGAAGCGAAACTCCGGCGCAGTCGAAGCATCCCTACCCTAAAACAAACTGTCGCGCGCTACCGATTCTGCGCCTGGACTACTTGTGGGGCGGAATCCAGTAAACCTCTTCCTTGACCGTACCCTTCTCAACGAACCCACGGCGTTTCAAGATCGCCTTGCTGTGTTCGATCATCTCCGGATGTCCGCAAAGATACGCGACCGTGTTGCTCGCATCGAGTTCCCAATGATCAGCGTACTTGCGCAGGATATCGTCGGCGCGGCCGATCTCACCAGACCAATCCTGATGGTCCCAGGGACGGCTGACGGTCGGAACATACCTGAACCACGGCAATTCCTTTTCGAACTCAGCCAATTCTTCGCGATAACCAAACTCCCATGGCCGGCTGGCGCCGTTGAGTAAATAGAGTTTATGGCTGCCGTCGAAGCGTCCTTCTTTCCAGTCTTTCGCTAGCGTACGGATATAACTGACGAATGGAGCGACGCCGGTAACGGTCGAGATCAGCAGATGATTCCTACGGCCATTTTTTGTGTCGAGCGAAAACTTTCCCTTGGGAATCTTGCGCATCAGCAGTTGATCGCCTACCTGCAAGTTGTAAAGCAACGGAGTCAGAGCGCCGTTTGGAACGAGTTCGAAGAAGAACTCCACTCCATCCTCAGAGGGCGCCGATGCAATCGAATAAGGCCGCTCAATGCGTTTGCCCTCGTGTTCCACGCCGAGCGTGGCAAACTGTCCCGGGACGAAGTTGAACTCGCCGCTGCTCCGGATGCGGAACATCCACAGATCGGGCGCGAAATCGACACGCTTCGTAATCTGCGCTTGGGGGAAGAATCTCTCATCTGCACTTGTCATAACGCCAGCCTCAGTACTGCAAAGTGTTCAGAAAAAACAACGCGCGTCCAGCAAACTGGACGAATCCCGCTCAAATTCTCTGGATACTTATATAGATGTTGTGGCGTGCGCACGTGACTCAGCACGAGGCTTGCCAACTACCCGACCGAACGGTCGTCCGGCCAAAGTGGCGTTATCCTAAACGGAATACAGTGTGTTTGGGAAGAGAGAAATTCTGAATAGCGCAGATCGATTTTCTCGATAGACCAGTTCGCGAGCTCATTTCACTGGGCCTGCGGTGCTTCTTCGGCGGCCAATTGCTCCAAGGTAGTTCGCAGGGAACGAAGTACATCGTCTGCCGCATTTACCTTCAGCACGAATTTCAGCATTCCATCCGGCGTGAATTGTGCTCCACGCTGCCCTGACACAAAACGCGCCAGCTGCTCCGGATCAATGGAAGCATTCTGACGGAACTTGAACGTCACAACGTCGCGCTTACGGTCGATAGCATTCACGCCGACGCGCATGCACAGTAGCTTAAGCGAGGCGTAGTCAAGCAGATTTCGAACGGCCTGGGGCGGCTCGCCATAGCGATCCTGCAGCTCGGCACCGACATCGGAAAGTTGAGACTCTGTTTCGACTCCGGCCACTCGCTTGTACATTCGCAGGCGCTGGTTCTCCTCGGGAATGTATTCCGCAGGAATGCGGATGTTGAGTCCGAGATTGAGTTGAGTCTCAGCCTCTTCTGCTCCTACCTCGCCCTTCATCTCGCGGATCGCGCGGTCCAACATCTGGGTGTAAAGCTCGAAGCCGATGGCCTCAATGTGTCCACTCTGCTCGCCGCCGAGAAGATTTCCCGCTCCCCGGAGTTCAAGATCAAGCGCCGCGATTTTGAACCCCGCGCCGAGGTCAGAAAACTCTTTCAAAGCCGCGAGCCGGCGACGGGCAATCGGAGTCAACTCGACCTCACGCGGCACCAGCAAATAGGCATAAGCCCGGCGGTTCGAGCGCCCTACGCGTCCACGGAGCTGATAAAGCTCCGACAGTCCCAAGCGGTCGGCACGATTGATCAGGATCGTATTGCACAGCGGAATGTCGAGGCCGTTCTCGATAATTGTCGTCGCGACCAGAATGTCAGCCTCGTGATGCATGAACTTCAGCATCACTTTCTCGAGTTCGCCCTCCGACATCTGACCGTGGCCTACAATGACGCGCGCTTTCGGCACAAGCTCCTGCAGCTTGGCCGCAATCTCCCAGATACTCTCAACCCGGTTGTGGACGAAGTAGACCTGCCCTCCGCGCTCCAGTTCTTGCTCAATCGCTGACTGGATCAGCTTGTCCTCCCAATTGGCGACGACCGTCTGAATCGCCATACGATCCTTGGGCGGAGTCTCGATCACGCTCATGTCCCGCAAGCCAACCAGCGACATATGCAGCGTGCGCGGAATCGGCGTCGCCGACATCGTGAGCACGTCGACCTGCTTGCGCATCTGCTTGATGCGCTCTTTGTGGCGGACGCCGAAGCGCTGTTCCTCATCCACGATCAGCAGGCCGAGGTCGGTGAACTTCAAATCTTTGGAAAGAATGCGGTGGGTGCCGATGAGAATGTCGATCTTGCCGGCTTCCGTCTTCTGCAGAATTTCTTTCTGCTGCTTCGGATTGCGGAAGCGGCTGATCATTTCAATCGTGACCGGGAAGGGCGCGAACCGCTGCTTGAACGTCTCGAAGTGCTGAAACGCGAGAACGGTTGTCGGTGCGAGTACCGCAACTTGCTTGTTGTCGCTGACCGCTTTGAACGCCGCGCGCATCGCAACTTCCGTCTTGCCATAGCCGACGTCGCCGCAGAGCAGGCGGTCCATGGGCAGCGACGACTCCATATCCCGCATCACGTCGGAGATCGCCTGCGCCTGATCTTCGGTCTCGTTGTACTCAAAAGAATCTTCAAACTCTCGGACAAATTCGTTTCCGGCTGGAAAGGAATGACCTTGCGCCATTTTCCGCTGCGCATAGAGCTTGAGCAGCTCCTCGGTCATGTCCTTCATCGCCTTGCGGACCCGGGCCTTCGTCTTGGCCCAAGCCTGCGTCCCAAGATGACTAAGAGCCGGCTTGGCGCCTTCCGATGAGCGATATTTTTGAATCAGATCGAGGCGAGTGAGCGGGACGTAAAGCCGCGCGCCCTCAGCGTATTCGAGCAGCATGAACTCGGCATTGCCGTCGCCTTGATTGATTTCTTTCAGCCCCTGGTATTGGCCGATACCGTGCTCGACGTGTACCACGTAATCCCCAACCTGCAGATCTCGGAAGTCCGACAGAAATGCAGAGACCTTCGACTTCGAGCGCTGCGGGCGGGACGCTACGGTGTCCGATTCGTCGAACAGATCGCGTGAACCGAAGATGGCGAGGTGTGCATCGGGAAAGACGACACCGTCAGGAACGTAGGCCTTTGCGAGCGTGGTGGTGTTGACTTCGCCGGCGAAATAACTCGTCTCATCGGCATAGCTCTCCCCGCCACGGGTTCGGCTTCCAAGGCGGAAGCTGACGTTGTATTCAGTGAAAATATCGGCAAGGCGCTCCACTTCGCCGGTGTTCGGAACCGAGAACAGAACTTGATTTCCTGTGCCCGTGAGCTTCTGCACTTCCTCAAGCATAGCCGGAACAGCGCCGTGGAAGCGTGGCGTCGGCTGCGTCAGGATCGAAACTGATTCCGTCTCGTCTCCCTGCGTGATGCCGAGATGTTCGATATCAGCTCCGGTGAGTGTCGTGACTTTCTCCCACCAGCCGTCCGGAGGAAGATACAAATCCTCAGGGCGCACCAGATTTCCCACTCCACTCCGTTCGTGCATTTCTCCAACCCGCGTCCAGAAGCGGTCGAATTCCGAACGAAGAAGGTCCGGCTCGTCGAGCAGCACGGTAGCGCGCGGAAGCAAATCGAACACGGTGCGATCGGATCCAGCTACGGGCGCATAGAATTCCCAACCCGGAAAAACGGTAACTCCACCAGATCGAACTGCAGCTTCGACAATTTCTTCGGTTGTCCCGGCAATGCGCTTACCAGAAAGACGAGTATGGATCGCGCCGAGCAATTGATCCGTAACTGGTGTCTCGGTGAGCGGCAACAGCAGCGCCTCGTCAATGGGATTCGACGATCGTTGCGAGGTCGGATCAAAACGCCGAATAGAATCAACTTCATCGCCGAAAAATTCGATGCGCACTGGCCGCTCGGCCTCCGGCGAATACACGTCGAGGATGCCTCCGCGCAAAGCGTACTGTCCCGGCATCTCGACGACATCAGCGGAGCTGTAGCCGACCGTGTTCAAATGCCCAAGCAGGTTGTCGACATCAAACGATTCCCCTCGCCTCAGCGTGCGCGCAAGGTCGGCATAGTAATCGGCAGAGCGTTGCAGGATCGCTGTGGCAGCGACCGCAGAGACCACGATTGCTGCCTTACCGGTCGCAATCTTCCATAACGCGGTCGCGCGTTCTTCCTGAAGCTCCGGATGCGGCGACAGGTTCTGAAACGGCAAGACGTCTCGCGCAGGCAGGGAAACAACGGAGTCCGGATCACAGGCAGCAGTCAGCTCGCAGAATCCGCGCAGAATGGGTACGAAGTCCTCGACCGCGCGGTTGTCGTTGACAACTACGATCAGTGGCCGTTCGGAAGCGCGCCGCAACAACACGAGCAATAGCGCTTTGGCGGTCGGCGACAGGCCGGAAACACGTATCCGCCCCGTGCCCTCTTTCAGGTGGGAGGCTACACGCAAGAATCCAGGAAGCATTTCTACGTCCGCGAAGAGTTCGCGAACGAAGGGAAGCAGCATCGCAAAATGATTTTATCAGGAAGGAATGTCTCCACGGCGACGTCCTCGACCCGGCCTTCTGCAACATATACGTCGGTGTTCAAGTCTGTCTGGGTTGTTTATTGTCTTGCTATTCAAATTTTTAACCGCTCCCCTTGCGTTCACAGGGGAAGTGTGAGAGCGTTCCCTTGGAATGCAAGGGGTATAGATGGATTCTTCCAGACTCGAATTCCTACGCGGCTCTCTCGATGTTCTGATCCTGAAAGCTCTGGTTTGGGGACCTCTTCACGGCTACGCGATCACCAGCCTCATCCGTCGCCACAGCGAAGACGCACTGCTCGTCGAGGAAGGCACACTCTATCCCGCGTTGTGGCGTCTCGAGAACAAAGGACTGCTCGAAGCGGAGTGGGGACTCTCCGAGAACAATCGCAAAGCCAAGTTTTATCGGCTGACTCCAGAAGGCCGCCGCCAACTTCGTAATGAGGTCAAAACGTGGGAAGCGTACGCCGCTGCGGTGGCGAAGGTCCTGAGCGCGACGCAACCTCCGGAGCCGGAAAAGATCGCATGACTTCGCTCCCCATGTGGCGGCGCTACGCCCGTTTCTTCGGTGCAGATCCCGGCGCTGATGTGAAAGACGAGCTGCGTTTTCATCTTGACGCAAAAACCGATGACCTCATTTCTCAAGGGTGGACTCCCTCCGAGGCCCGCCGCGAAGCCGAGCGTCAATTCGGAGACCTGAAGGGTGTGCAAAAGATCGGCACGCAGATGGGACAGAGAATGGAACGCCGCAAACGCTTCAGCGATTACGGGCGCGATGTGCGCCAGGACATTCACTACACGTTCCGCACCCTCAGCCGCGATCCGGGCTTCGCTGCAGTCTCGATCCTGATTCTCGCGCTCGCGATCGGAGCCAACATCGCCGTCTTCAGCGTCGTCAACACTTTACTGCTTCGTCCCTTGCCGTTTCCCAATTCACACGAACTTGTGTGGATCGCTCCACCGCCCACTGGTTGCGGCCTCTCCTGCGCTACCTACTCCGCCGACGCCTATGAGGAGTTCCGCGACCAGAGCCGCGCGTATCAAGGGGTCACGGGTTACGAGGCCTTTACCACGCCTGACAATTTCCGCCTCGCTGGTCGCGGCGAGCCTCAGCCTGCCACGGGCATCGAGGTCGTCGCCAACTTCTTCCAGGTTCTGGGCGTGAGGCCAGACATGGGCCGACTATTCACCCCAGAGGAATCTCGCGGCCCGCATCCAGTCGCTCTTCTGACCAATGCGTACTGGCGCCGTCAATTCGCATCCGATCCTTCCATCGTGGGCAAGGCAATCGAATTAAGCGGAACTCCTTTCACCGTAATCGGAGTCTTGCCGGATGCCTTCGATTTCGGCGCCGTATTTTCTCCCGGTGCGAAGGTTGATCTATTTGTCCCTCTTGATCTCGATCGAGAACGCATGTGGGGCAATATTGTCACCCTCATTGGCCGCCTCAAGCCCGGCGTGACCGTTGCCCAGGCCCTTGACGACGCCAACCGCGTCGCGCCCAACATTTACTTCAACACCAAATACCCGCAAACCCTGGGACGCTACAAAGGCAACCTGATTCCCGGCTCGCTGAAAGATTACGTCACCGGCAAACTCCGGCGCTCGTTGATCGCACTGTGGTGCGCCGTCGGAGCCATTCTGCTCATCGCAGGCGTAAATCTCTCGAACCTGCTGCTGGCTCGGGCCGCCGCGCGTGCGAAGGAATTCGCTGTCCGCGGTGCGCTCGGCGCCAGCCGCGGTCGCATCGTTCGCCAATTGCTTATGGAAAGCCTCGTGCTATCGGGCTTCGGTGCGCTCCTTGGGCTCGGTCTGGCCTTCGCTGTGGTCCGGTGGCTCGCGCATCAGGGCTCCGTTGCCCTTCCTCTGCTCAGTGCACTCCGCATCGACGGCCAGGCAATGGGCTGGACCGTATTGATCGCGATATCCACCGCGATGATCTTTGGCCTGCTCCCCGGATTGAGGATCGCGAGCGGCAACCTTAACGACATTCTCAAAGATTCAGGTGCAGGTGCGGGCCTTGGGCGCAAACACGAACGTCTCCGCGCCGCCTTGGTGATCTCTGAAATTGCGCTTGCCTGCATGCTTCTGGTCAGTGCCGGATTGCTGCTCCAGAGTTTTCTCAGAGTGCTCGACGTTGATCTTGGCTTTCAGCCAGAACATGCCGCTTCGATTAACGTCGAGTACGACGACAGCGCTCCGAACAACGAAGCCAGCATTGCCAAGCGCAGCGAGATCTTTCAGCAGGTTCTCGAGCGCGTGAGCACAATCCCGGGTGTCGAAGCCGCAGGCATCGCCGACTATTTACCCCTCGGACCGAACCGCGACTGGGATACGCCCGTGCCTCAAGGCAAGACGTTTGTGCCCGGTCAATATCCCGACCCTCTCGTCTACGTAATCACGCCCGGCTTTATTCGTGCGATGGGAATCCACCTGCGCGGCCGCGATTTCACCTGGGCCGACGGTCCCCATAGCGAACGCGTTGTGATGATCAATGTCTCCGCAGCACGTACCTACTGGCCCGGCGAAGATGCCGTCGGAAAGATTCTGATGCGCGACAAAGAGGAAGATCACGTGGTTGCAGTGGTCGATGACGTACGCGAAGAGAGCGTGGAGCAACGCACCGCCGCTCAGATTTACTATCCGGCCATTCAGCAGGGACCGAGCAGCGCGCATTTGGTCGTTCGAAGCAGCCTGCCGCCCGCCACACTTGGTCCGAGCGTTCTGCGTGCGTTGCGCGAACTGAATCCCAATCAGCCTGCCGCCGAATTCCAACCGATCCGGACGATTGTCGACCGTGCCGTTTCTCCGCGACGTTTCTTTATGCTGTTGGTTGCCGCATTTGCGGGCCTGGGTCTTGCGCTCGCCGCGCTTGGCATTTACGGCGTCATTTCGTATTCAGTGACCCAAAAGACCCAAGAGATCGGAGTACGCATGGCTTTAGGAGCGACCGCCGGCCGTGTGCAACGCGACGTTACACTAGGCACGCTTCGTCTGGCAGGTTGGGGCATTATCGTTGGAACGATTGCCTCACTTGCGTCGGTCCGCCTTATCGCTTCGCTTCTCTTTTCGACCTCGCCCTGGGACGCGACTACTTACTTCGGCATGCTCCTGCTTCTTCTGGTTGTGGCATTGCTCTCTGGATATCTGCCGGCAAAGCGAGCGTCAAGCATCCACCCAATGGTGGCTCTGCGAAATCAGTAGGCCAATACAGCGGTCCAGGTTGAGTTGCATTCACAAGGTGGCCTAGTCCCGCAGCAATTCCAGCCATACATCTTGATTTCCACACGCCACACCTCGCGAGGATGCATACGTCAGCAGGTAAGTCATTATTCCGCAATATTTTGCGCGTAAGTTCCTTCGATTCAAGATCTTGTAAGACCGAGACGCCGTCGTGTCGATTAAGTATCAGAAAATAAAACACTTACAGCGAGCAGTCAAAAACTGAAACCCGCAAGAACTGTAGATAAGTCCTTAAGTTGCAATATTTTACCTGCAAGATGCTTAGAATCAATATTTTGCGCGCAAAGAAAGGCCTCCCGCGCATTAACTTTAATGAATGCAATAACTTGCAAGGACGGTAAAAAACGGAACTACTCTTCAAGCCAGGCACAGAGGGCGGATACCTGCCCACAGTTTCTGCAACCTAGTGCGTCGCCCGGCCCCGGATCGTGAGTTCAGCCTCGCCCGCCTGATCGGCCAGCGTCACGTGGAGCGCATGATGTGGGGCATCGTATGTGGTCTTCACCGGATAGGCGCTGCCCGACACCTTGGCCTCCGCGTGCGCGGATGGCCAGTCGTACACCACGATCTCGATGATCTTCCACCACGGCGCGAACGATCCTTGGCGTGCGTGGAACTTCAGCCGCAGCGCGTTCGCATCGGACCCGCAGGTGAGCGCCTGCCGCAGGTACTTGCCTTGCTGGTAGGCGAAGGTATGTCCGTCGTCGAGGTAGAGAGAGCCGCTGCAATGATCGCCGGGATAGACGCGCAATTCGAGCGGTCCTCCGGGAGTCTCATCGGTGCTCTGGATCAGTGGCTCCATCGGGATCACGCTCCCACCGCGCACGAACACCGGCAGCGTGTCGAGCTTTGGATGCGTCTTGCGCTGCTCCTGGAATTTCGTTCCCGGCTTCGCGGTGAGTGCGTCAGCGAGCGCGGGCGCGGAAGGCTGGGCTGCCATCTTCTCTCCCGTCCAGAAGTCGAACCAGGTCCCCGCCGGGAACGAGACGACGTAGTCATCGAGCATCTCTCCGAACGGCGCCGGCGCGACCAGCAAACTGGGACCCAGCAGGAACTCGGTATCCCAGTGATCGAAGCCGGGAGCGTTCGGCGCGAAGATCTCTGGAAATTCGAGGAAGACCGGACGCATCATCGGCAAGCCGGTGCGCGAGCTTTCGTCAGCGAGCGCATAGAAATACGGCAGCAGCTTGTAACGATTTTCGATGTAGCGACGTCGAATGGCTTCCTGTTCCGCACCATTCACCCACACTTCGTGCGGCGCAGCACCTTTGTTGTAGTGGTCGCGGAAAAATGGCGAGAACGATGCAAGCTCAACCCAGCGCGTCAGCAGTTCAGAGGAAGGAGATCCGTTGAATCCGCCGACGTCCGCTCCCACAAACGGAATGCCGCTCATGCCAAGATTGAGCACCATTTGTGTGGCCAGACGAAGATGGTTCCATGTAGCGGCGTTGTCGCCGGTCCAGGTGAAGCCGTAGCGCTGTCCCCCAGCATAGGTGGCGCGCGTCAAAACGAAAGGCCGTTCGTCCGGACGCAGTTTAAGCAAGCCGTCATAGGTCGCGCGTGCATTCTCCAACCCAACAATGTTGTGAATTTCGGCGTGGGTCGCGGTGCGTGTGATGAATCCCGGTTCCTCGATGCGATGGACCGTGTTCAACGGCATCGTCTTGCCGGGCCCGTTGAATACCGAGGGCTCATTCATGTCGTTCCAGAACCCGGAAACGCCGTCCTTCACAAATTCGCGATAAAGATTGCCCCACCACTCGCGTGTCTGGGCGCGCGTGAAATCCGGAAAGACCGCTGGTCCTGGCCAAACGATGCCGACAAACTCGCTTCCATCAGGATTCTTTACGAACTGATCGGTGGCGTGACCGGTGTCGTAAGGCGTGTATCCCTGATTGGGAGCGTGCGCGATGTGCAGGTCTGTGATGTTGACGAGGTGGAAATGCTGCTTGCGTAAATCGGCAACGAGTCCAGGAAAGTTTGGGAACGTCTTCGAATTGACCGTGAACGGACGATTGCGGTCCTGATAGTCGATGTCGAGGTATAGCACATCGGAAGGAATCCTGTCCGTGCGGAGCCGCGTCGCGATATCGCGCAGCTGCGAATCCGTCATGTAGCTGTAACGCGACTGCTGAAATCCCAATGCCCACAGCGGAGGCAACGGCGGCTTGCCGGTGAGATAGGCGTATCCTTCGACGACCTGCTTTGGAGTCGGCCCGTAGATGAAGTAGTAATCCAAAGGCCCACCATCCGATCCGAACGCGATGGCATCACGGAACCGCTTCCCGAAATCAAACCAGCTGCGCCAGGTGTTATCGAGGAAAATCCCGTAGCTCTGCGCCCCATTCATCGCCAGGAAAAATGGAATCGCCTTGTACAACGGATCCACCGATTCTTGCGGCCCGACATCCGTGTTCCACAGCGTATACGCCTGTTCGCGCCGGTCGAACTGCCCGGTCTTGTCGCCGAGGCCGAAGTAATGTTCCGCCGGCGTCATCTGCTTGTAAACGGAAAAGCCCTCGAGTGGGAATCTGGTCGGACGTCCAGATGCATCAGCAGAAATGACATTTCCCGAAAGATCGCGAATCACGATCCGCAACGGATTCCGTTCCACGCGCACATCCAGCGCCGCCGTGCGGAAGCCCACGGAAGCATCGTCCTGCATGGGGCGTACAGAAACCGTTTTGCCGCGCGGTTCAGGAAGGACAGCCCACGATGCATCCTCGGGCAAAGTTGCGGTCGGAGAGATACGCACGCGGACAATGTCGTCGCGCAACGCAGTAATCCGTAGTGCCGCCGACCCAGCCTGAATCTGAAGGCCATCCTGCAGCACCTCTGACGCGGTAACCGCATCGATCACCACCGGAGTCTGCGGTGCGGCCGCAGTCTGTGCGGCGGCCGACGCGAGCGTTGCTATTCCGATCCAAACAAGTATGAATCGCCGAAACGACGAATGCATTGAAAGGCTCTCTCCCGACGAACGTTCTTGAGGAAACATCATATCAACCGCGATCCTGCGCCATAGAAGGGAAATCGATTACGAAAGGGCCAGATTGTGAAGAGCGCGAATCTGAATGCGAACTCGGCGAACTCAGCGGTAAGACAAACTCAGCCTAGAGGTTCACGAAGCTCGGGGAGATTGGCGGGATCGTGTCCGGGTGCTGGAATCTTGCATCCTAGTTGATCGAAGCCAATCTAAATCGAGAAACTCCGCAATCGGACCCCCACCCATACCCTATTGGGCGCAGGGCCGATCGCCTAACTCATCCGTGGAGGATTCAAAATGGCAACATCGGCCATGCAATTTGCCCCGATCTCGAAAACAGCCTTATGGACAGGCAGAGTGATGAGCGCCCTACCGGTGCTGCTGGTGCTCTTCGGCAGCGTGGTAAAGCTGATGAGGCTTCCGTCCGTCGTCGAGGCGTTCACCCGCACAGGTCTGCCGGAGCGGCTGATTCTGCCGGTCGGGACCATCGAGCTGTTGTGTTGTGTGTTCTATCTGATTCCGCAGACAGCGGTATTAGGCGCGATCTTGATGACCGGGCTGCTGGGCGGGGCGACGATCACCACGTTGCGAATCGGTGACCCAACCTATCCTATGCCGGTCATCCTCGGCATGCTCGCGTGGGGAGGATTGTTCATGCGGGATCCGCGTTTACGCGAATTGATCCCGCTACGAAAGTCTGTGAACTGACCAACGACCGCTGCAAGCCTCCACACTGGCTCGCTTGCTTCGCTTCGCGGGGCGGACGAAATGCGTCCGCCCCTACACAACCGCTTACTCCTTTACGCTCGTCAGCAGCTTCTTCTCCGCGTCGCTCGCGGGTTCGAAGCGTCCGCCGAGATACTTTGCCAGGAATTCCTCGCTGACGGCGTTGAAGGCCATGCGATTCTCGGGTCGCGCGAAGCCGTGCCCCTCGTCGGGGAACACATAATACTCCACGGGCTTGTTGTTCTTCCGCATGGCAGCGACGATCTGATCGCTCTCCGCCTTGTTGACTCGCGGATCATTCTTCCCCTGGCCGATGAGCAGAGGCACCTTGATCTCGTCGGCCTTAAACAGCGGTGATTGGGATTTCAGAAACGCCTCATCCTCGCCCATGCGCTTGTGGAAGACCGCGAGGAACGTTGACCAGTAGGGCGGAATCGTCTTCAGCAGCGTGTTGAGGTTCGACGGGCCGACAATGTCTACACCGCACGCGAATGCGTCGGGCGAGAACGCAACTCCGGCGAGGGTGGCGTAACCACCATAGCTGCCGCCCATGATGCAGATCTTCTTCGGATCGGCGATGCCCTGCTGCACCACCCAATCTTTGCCGTCGAGCAGATCGGTGTGCATCGCTCCGGCCCATTGCCGATCGCCGGCATTCAGGTATTGCTTGCCGTAGCCGGTCGAGGCACGGAAGTTGGGCTGCAGAACGGCGTACCCGCGATTGGCCAGCCATTGCGCATAAGGATCGTATCCCCAGAGATCGCGCCCCCAAGGGCCGCCATGCGGGAAGACGACCATCGGGAGATTCTTCGCTTCCGTTCCTGCTGGCGTTGTGAGGTATCCATAAATCTTCATGCCGTCACGCGCCGTGTATTCGACCGGCTTCACTTTTGCGAGCTTGTACTTTTCCAACGCGGGCCGGTTGCTGAACAACATCGTGGCCTGCTTCGTCGCGCGGTCGTAAAGGTAGTAGTAGACGGGTGAGTCGTCGCCTTCGAAGGTGACAATCCACTTATCATCCTTGACATCGCGGCTCACATTGCTGATGTCGGCCTCGCGTACCTTGTGCAGCGCTTCGAAATCGGCCTTGATGTCGCTGTCGAGGATCTGGAAATCGCGACGTTCGCGCAGGAAGACCACCGCTTGTAGCTTGTTCGTCTTGGGATGAGTGACTGCGAAGGAGGCGTCAAATTGCGGATCCTCCGCGACCACCGTGCGCTTGCCCGATGCGACATCCACCGCAAGCAGACGCGCAGCGTTGGCGTCGAGGGATGTGATGATCAGCAACGACTTGTTGTCAGGGGAGAAGCCGACGATGTTTCCCAATGTCTCTTCCGGTCCCCATTTCATCAGTTCGCGCCACGGAGACTTCACGTCATCGCGGACGCGAATCAGCGTGCCGCCGTCGTCAGTCGTGATTTGGGCTGCGCGAACTTGCAGGTCGTTGTCGGCCTGCCAGCCCTGCACGTCGCCGGGATTCTGTGTATCGAGCGTCAGCGCACCGGTTTTGAGATTGACGCTATAGACATCAAAGACCTTGGAGTCCCGCTTGTTCGATTGAATGAGGAGCGTTTCAGGATGGTTGGGATCAAGGGCGATAATGTCGGCCCGAGACTTCTCAAATGGCGTGAGATCCTTCGTCTGCTTGCTGGCTACATTCGTCTGATAGATCCGCCAGTTCTCGTCACCGCCCTGATCCTGTCCGTAGAGAATGCTCTTCGAATCGTACTGCCACGAGAAATTGCGGATGCCGCGCTTGCGGTCGTTGGTGATGACGCGGTCGTCGGTTTTGCCCAGCGTCCGCACCCAGACATTGAGCACTCCCTGATCGGGCGCGAGGTAAGCCAGCATGGTGCCGTCCGGTGAGATCTGCGGACTGCTACGTTCTGGATTGCCAAAGAGCACACTGCGAGGGATAAGGCCGGTTTGTGCAAAGGCGGCCGCCGATAGCGCGACTAGCAAAAGAATGGATAGGGGACGAAACAGGCGGGAACGATGCATCGAGGCACCTCCGGGTGAGCGGAAAGAATTCTACTCACAGTGGAGTACGGGAAACAAGGAGGGACGGTTTCGTGTTCGATCTCAGACCTCGGCCCTCAGACCTTAGACCTCGGCCGTCTGGAGTCGCGCCCTATTTTGATCTTTACGTATCGGACCATGCACACAACGGTACGCGGCTGCCCCATCCTTCGTGATTTTCGAAGGGTGGGAACTCCTATGCACGAAGCAAAGGGCGCGTTAGACAGGTCGGACCACCGCTCCCGTTAATACAGATTTCGCTGCCAGGGAAGGTGCGGACATCAAATCCGTGCTGGCGAAGGTGCTCGTTGGTGTTCCTGTTCTCGGCGATGGCGAGTAGGCGCCTGTTTCCCAGGGCCAAGACATTACAGGCTAGCGTGTCGCGCTCGGAATAATCAATCTCAATGAACTGGAAGCCGAGGGACTTCAGCAGTTCAACAGTTTCGACTGCCAGCCACGGCAAATCAACCAGCGCAGTCTGCTCGTCAAGCAGGCTGATCAGCGACATCAGATGCAAGCACGCCGAGGGGCCGGGACCGTATGGCAGCGGAGCCGACAGCACGTCGATCCCTTTGGGCGTGAGAATGGTTCGCATTTGTTCGATGCCAGCGGCGTTGGTGCGGTATCCGTGGCCGATAAGCAGAGTCTTGGCATCGAGCCACACAATGTCTCCGGCTTCGGTCGTTCCCGGCGCCTGAATCTCAGCGAAAGTCGGGATGCCAAGCCCTGACGTGAATCGAGCTTGATGATCTCCCTCAGCGATGCGATTCGCTTTGCCCGGACGCATGACAATGAGGCCGAAGTCGGTAGCGAGAGAGGCATCGTGCGCGTAGGCCGCATCGAGAGAACGATCTTCGGCGGTCGGTAGTTCGAGAATCTCTGCGCCGACAGCTGCCAATTCGGCGCAAAGCGCCTGGTGTTGCTCCTGCGCCTTCGCGAAATCCGGAGCGTGGCCGAAGCCGAGTTCTTGCCAGCGGGCGACACGGTCAGGATGATTCCATCCCGCGGATCGAGGCGAGCAAACGAGCACTCGCCTGAGAGGACCGACCATTGAGTGTCCATTAAAGACCGGATCAGACCGGGTCAGTGTAGGGGAATGTTCCTGGATGCGTGGCATGCTCTTGCGATGATACGGCATGCGTGGGATCGGGAACTGCTTGCCACTGCTTCTTCAAAACCTGCGCGGGCGAGTCGCCCGCGCCCACACGGTGCTCTACTGCACCTCGACTTGGAGCTCTTCTTCCTCTGCCGCAGCGAATTCAACATGTGCGTCGTCAGGCGGAAGCAGATCGCGCACGGCGTGCTTGCTTTGATGTCCGCGCTTCGCCAGCCACTGCTTCAGGTGTTTGCGCGCCGTCGGAGCAAGCTTCGAGAAGAAGAGGCCGGCACGTCCCTGGTCGCTGGCCCAGATCACGTCGGCCTCGCCTTGAAGGGTAACGTGGGTTCCTGGTAGCACACAGCGAAAAGGCATACTCGAATGGATGGGCACCGGTTCAGCGGCTTGCATGGCAAGTCCGTGCTCGCCAATGTCGATGCTGATGCCGGCCAAAGTCTGATGCTCAAGTTCTAGATAAACAAGTGTCTTCACTTCATACCGTGGGCACTTGCGGCGATTCTGTTTGGCCAATTTTCGGCCAGCCTTCAACGCGTCTTTCACGAGTTCGCCTTCAAGTGGGCGATAGAGGATGCGGTTCGCTCCCGACTGGAAGGCTTGTCCCGTGCCCGGCCAGGCGCGGCTGGCGACGGCGAGCAGGGTTGGTTTCTGCGCGGGCGGGAGCAGTGACGCCATGCGAATCGCTTCTTCGGCACCGGGAAGGTCGAAGTCGACGATCATCGTGGAGCATTTCCCGTTCATGACGAGTTCGAGCGCTTCCTGATGGGACCGGCAATGAATGAGTTCGGTATCGAGTTGATCCAGCGTGGCCTGCAGCGTTAGCAGGGATCGTTTATCGTGACAAAGAACAGCGGCGCACTTACGCATGCACTCCACGTTAAGGGCATGTGGAGTATGAAGGAATGTCACAGCGGTAATCCGGAATATGGTTACTGATGCGATCTGTAAATCATGACAAAAAAGGCTCTTACCGGTGCACGCTCCCTAATGAGCCGTTCAGATAACTTCTTCATCGCTGAGTTCGCCGAGAACCGTCGCAGAGGTCGCTGAGTAACCCTTTCATTCGGGGGCTTTCAGTAGTGGCCTTTTTGCGCTGCTATAATCAAAAATTGCGCTCATGGCACAGAAACGACTGATACGATCGACGACAGTTTTGTCCGTTCGCCGCAATGGGACTGTGGTTTTGGCCGGGGACGGCCAGGTCACGCTCGGCGAGTCGGTGATCAAACATTCCGCGAAGAAAATCCGGCGGCTTTATAACGATAAGATTCTGGCAGGTTTTGCCGGTTCGACTGCCGATGCGTTTACGCTTTTCAGCCGGTTCGAGTCGAAGCTGGAGCAGTATCACGGAAATCTCGGCCGCGCGGCGGTCGAACTCGGTCGCGACTGGCGTACCGACAAGTTTCTCCGAAATTTGGAGGCCCTGCTGCTGGTCAGCGACAAAGATCAGACGTTCTTACTGAGCGGACAGGGCGATGTCATTGAGCCGGATAGCGGGATTGCCGCCATTGGCAGCGGAGGTCCGTATGCCCAGGCGGCGGCGCAGGCTCTGGCGGAGCACACTCAGCTTTCGGCCCGGCAGATTGCCGAAGAAGCAATGAAGATTGCCGGCAAAATGTGCATCTATACCAATGATCGGGTAACGATCGAAGAACTCTGACGCGGGATATTGCAGGGGAGGGGTTCAGAAACTCTGGGTCAACATCAGGCTTTGGCGGCCATGGCCTTGATCGCCAACTGATCTTTGACTTCGGATGTGCACTTTGTGGTCAAACCGCAGACTCCGCAGCGGGCAAAGAAATTTCCGCCCAACGGGATCACCGGGATGAAGAACAGCGTGAACCACTTTTTGGTTTCGACAATTGCGTGCATGGTTGGACGCAGGCACTTGGTACACGGGCGCTCTTGCTGAGCAATGGCTTTGGCTTTGGTCCTCAAACCGATCAGAAAAAACATAGGTGCGGCTCCCCTTTGAAGAACGGTTTGGTTGCGCGGCAACCAGCGCGAATGTAGCACCCATCGGTGGACCAAAAATCGGTACGATGGTGATAGGACTAAAGATAGGATTTGACGATTTCAAATGGCTATTTACCTTCCTTCAACCGCTGAAGAAGAGCAGCTGGCGCTGGATGAACTGACTCCACGCGAGATTGTTGCTGAGCTCGATAAACACGTCATAGGACAAAAGGACGCCAAGCGCGCGGTGGCCATAGCACTGCGGAATCGCACGCGCCGGCAGAAGCTGCCGCCCGACCTCGCGGAAGAGATCATTCCGAAAAACATCATCATGATAGGGCCTACAGGAGTGGGAAAGACCGAGATCGCCCGACGGCTGGCGAAGCTGGCGAATTCCCCCTTTTTGAAGGTCGAGGCTTCGAAGTTCACTGAGGTCGGCTATGTTGGCCGCGATGTGGAGTCGATGGTGCGCGACCTGATCGAGATCGCCATCGACAACGTACGCGAAGAGAAGCTGGAAGATGTTGCCGACAAGGCCGAACTGAATGCGGAAGAACGGTTGCTGGATATCTTGCTGCCGCCGTCACCTCCGCCGAGGCCCGAGCCACCGACGCCTTCCGGTGGAGTAGTCATCGATGGCAGCACAGCTCTAGCGGAGTCTTCGAGCCGGACGCGCGAGAAACTGCGCCAGCAGCTGCGCGAGGGCAAACTCGATGACCGCATGGTCGAGATCGATGTGCGCGAGCGCAATTTCCCTTCGTTCGAGATTCTGACCAATCAGGGAGTTGAGGAGATGGACGTCAACATTAAAGACATGTTGCCGAACATCTTCGGGCAGCGGACCAAGAAGCGGAAGATGAAGGTGAATGAGGCCTTCGAATATCTGATCCAGGAAGAAGAGCAGCGCTTGATTGATATGGATCAGGTAACGCGCGTAGCGATTGATCGCGTCGAGAACTCCGGGATCGTGTTTCTCGACGAGATCGACAAGATCGCTGGTCGCGAAGGCGGCCATGGTCCTGATGTATCGCGCGAGGGAGTGCAGCGCGACATTCTGCCGATCGTGGAAGGAACTACGGTCAACACGCGGTATGGGATGGTGCGGACGGATCACATTCTGTTCATCGCTGCGGGCGCATTCCACGTTTCAAAGCCGAGCGATCTGATCCCTGAGCTGCAGGGACGATTCCCCATCCGTGTGGAATTGCAGTCTCTGACAATGGAAGACTTTGTTCGCATCCTGACGGAGCCGAAGTCTTCGCTGGTAAAGCAATACACCGCTCTACTCGAGACCGAAGGCGTGAAGCTGGAGTTTACGCCCGAATCGCTGGACGAGATTGCGCACTTCGCTTTTCGCGTCAATGAGAGCACGGAGAATATTGGGGCGAGGCGGCTACATACGATTATGGAACGCGTGCTCGATGAGCTGAGCTTCGATGCGCCGGAGAAGAAAGGCCAGCAGATCACCGTCGACGCCGACTATGTGCGGAAGATGCTGACGGATATCGTGAAAGATCAAGACTTGAGCCGGTACATTCTGTAAGAAGTCTCTCACCACAGGGGTCACAGAGTTGCACAGAGGAATTGCTCTGTGGTTCTCTGCGTCCCCTGTGGTTTATCTTTTCTCGACCATGAAAACAATTGACCGCGCCCGCCTGCAGTCCCTGATGCAACGCGAACAGAAGAAGTTTGTGGACGAGCGTCCGAAGTCGAAGGCGCTGTTCGACCGCGCGCGCAAGTCGCTGCTGGCGGGTGTGCCTATGAATTGGATGGTGAAGTGGGCCGGAGCGTTTCCGCCATTCGTCCGCGAAGCACAGGGTGCCGAGTTCTTCGACGTCGATGGCCATCGCTATGTCGACTTCTGCCTTGGTGACACGGGAGCCATGACGGGGCACTCTCCCTTCGCGACCGTCAAGGCTGCGGAGGAGCAAATGCGTCGCGGCATTACTCTCATGCTGCCCGGGGAAGATGCGATCGTCGTCGCGGAGGAATTGCAGAAGAGATTCAATCTACCCTACTGGCAGTTTTCGCTGACTGCAACAGACGCGAATCGCTTCTCGATTCGGCTGGCGCGCCAGATTACGGGACGACCGAAAATACTCGTCTTCCACTGGTGCTATCACGGTACCGTCGACGAAAGCTTCATCACACTGCACGACGATGGCACGGCTGGTCCGCGTCCGGGGAACATTGGGCCACCAGTTGATCCGGCTGTCACGACGAAGGTGATTGAGTTCAATGATGTTGCGGCACTAGAGCAGGCACTAGCGCCCGGAGATGTGGCGTGCGTGCTGGCTGAGCCCGTGATGACAAACGTCGGCATCGTGCATCCTCAGCCCGGATATCACCAGTCGCTGCGCGACCTCACGCGCAAACATGGAACGCTGCTCATCATCGATGAGACGCACACGATCTGTGCCGGGCCTGGGGGCTATACCCGCGCAGAAAATCTGGAGCCCGATGTGATTGTCTTCGGTAAAGCGATTGGCGCGGGAATTCCGGGTGCGGCGTATGGATTCTCGCAGGAAGTTGCCGATCGAATTGTGGCCAAGCAGGAGCTTGAGAATTGCGACGTCGGTGGCATCGGCGGGACGCTGGCCGGGAACGCGCTGTCGTTGGCTGCGATGCGGGCCACGCTTACAAAAGTTCTTACCAAAGAGGCGTTCGATCGAATGATCCCGATGGCGGAGCGTTGGGCCGTGGGAGTAGCGAGAGCAATCGCAGATGCGGAGCTGCCCTGGCATGTGACGCGTCTTGGATGCCGGGCCGAATATATGTTTGGTCCTGAGCCGAAGAACGGTAAGCAGGCGCACGATGCGATGGATTTTGAACTCGAACGCTTCATGCATCTCTACGCGATGAATCGTGGGATTCTGTTGACGCCGTTTCACAATATGGCGCTGATGTGTCCGCAGACGGAAGCGGAGCATGTGGACCGGCATACGCGGGTGTTCCGCGAGGCTGTGAAGGAATTGACGGCATAGTCTGCATTGTTCGTGCTGGAGGTAGTGATCCTTCGACTCCGCGAGCTCATTCGAGCTCGCTACGCTCAGGATGACAAATCTTGGGGAAACCTCTGGGCGACAGGTGTCGAAAGTCTTCTGTTAGTCTGTTTTCTTCCGGATGAGATACCCCGCTCTGAAGCAATGGCTGGTCTTGTATGCGCCCTTGATGCTTACGGCGTGCGCGACCATCGGGCCGCCACAGCCGCCGTCACTGCGACTGCCTCAACCGCCTTCAGATCTGCGAGCGTCGCGCCAAGGCGAACGCGTTACTCTGAGGTGGACTCTTCCCAACAGGACAACCGATCGTGAAACAATACACGGCCTGGGTCCGATCCAGATTTGCCGCGGCTTTGGCCAGCTGAAGGATTGCGGCACGCCGGTTGGGCAAACCCCACCGTTATATAAATTACCCCTGACCAATCCGCCGCAACGACCCGAAGGTTCTTATGTGGATGTGCTTCCTGCTTCCATCATGAGCGACTCGCCTGACGCGGTTGCCACCTATGCGTTGGAAGTGCTTAATCGAGGCGGCCGCGGCGCTGGCCTTTCGAATCAGGTTCGGGTTCCTCTCGCACACACTCTGCCGCCGCCGGTGAACTTTGAAGCGAAGCTCACGGCCGACGGAGTGGTGTTGAGTTGGTCGGCGAGTGCCACACCGTCTCCGCATGCGGACGTGCATCACGTGTATCGCGTCTACCGCTCTGGGATCGGGAATAACGAGCGCGTTCTAGTCGGCGAATTGCCACTTGGGAATGAGCAGACCTTTTTGCTGACGGACTCGAACATCGAATGGGGAAAGACTTACGAGTATCGCGCCCGGACGGTTACCTTGCTTGATGTTTCCGGCAAGCCTCAAATCGAAGTGCAAGGCGACGACACGAATGCCCTCAGGGTCATTGCCGACGATGTGTTCCCTCCGGCGGTGCCGGCGAGTCTCCAGGCCGTATTCTCTGGGCCGGGACAAAAGGTGTTTATCGATCTCGTGTGGGCTCCGGTGGCGGATGCTGATCTCGCCGGGTACAATCTCTATCGAAGCGAGGATGGCGGATCGTTCGCCAAGATTAACCCCGACCTTGTTCGTGCGCCCGCTTATCGCGACACTGACGTTCAGGCAGGCAAGCGTTACACGTACGCCGTTACCTCGGTGGACCTGCGAGGCAATGAGAGTGCGCGGTCCGAACCCGCAAGCGAATCGGTCCCGTAAAGATTGGCCCCCTTTGCCCTGGGCTAGCCCTTCGATTGGGCCTCGGCAAGCCGACGCGTCAGAAATTTGCGCGCGGAATCATTCGGTGCCAGGGACAAAGCGCGGCGGTAAGAGTCCGCTGCTTCCGGCCATCGCTCCAGTCGTCGGAGCAAATCGGCGCGGGCGGCAGGCAGCAGGTAGTATTCGCGAAGTTCTGGTCGGCTCTCGATCTTTTCCACCAGGTCGAGTCCCGCCGAGGCTCCTTGTGCCATCGCCACCGCGGCTGCATGGTTGAGCTCGATCACGGGTGAAGGCTGCGCGCGCAAGAGCAATTCATATAACGAAACGATCTGCTGCCAGTCGGTCGATTTGGCATTTTCGGCGCGGGCGTGCACTGCGGCGATTGCCGCCTGCAATGCGTACGGACCTGCGGGGCCTTCACGGAGCGCAGACTCCACCAGCTTCAGCCCTTCAGCGATTTGGTCACCGTCCCAAAGATTGCGGTCCTGATCTTCGAGGAGAATCGGTTCTCCGCTCTTGTCGACACGAGCAAGGCGGCGCGAGTCCTGCAGCAGCATCAGCGCCAGCAAGGCTCGTGCGTCAGTCTGGTGTGGAAGCAGGTGGCAGACGATGCGACCCAGGCGAATCGCTTCGGCGCAGAGTTCCTGACGAATCAATGCCTCGCCAGAGGTAGATGTGTATCCTTCGTTAAATACGAGATACACGACGACCAGCACCGCTTCCACACGGACGGACAATTCCGACTCCGGCGGAACTCTATACGGAATTCGTGCATCTCTAATCTTCTGCTTGGCCCGCACGACCCGCTGGGCCATGGTGGGGGCGGGAACCAGAAAAGCGCGGGCAATTTCCTCGGTAGTAAGCCCGCATAACGTTCGCAACGTCAGCGCGACCTGTGCTTCCAGGGCCAGAGCTGGATGACAGCAGGTAAAGATCAAGCGCAAGCGGTCATCAGGAAAACGATTATCGTTGTGCGCGTCTGACATTTCAGCATCGTCCGCAGCAAATCTCTGCTCAAGCTCGGCAATCTTCTGCAGTTCCTCGCGCTTGGACTCAAAGTTGGTGGCGCGTCGAAGCGAATCGATCGCCTTGTGTCGAGCGGTGGACACCAACCAGGTGCGCGGGTTCTCAGGGATGCCTCTCTTCGGCCACTCTTCGAGAGCGACCGTGAAGGCTTCCTGCATCGCTTCTTCAGCCACGTCAAAGCTGCCGAGGAGGCCAATGAGCGTAGCCAGAATGCGCCCCGACTCTTCGCGAAATATGTGTTCGAGATCCATCCGGCTACTCGTCCAGAGTAGCCGGACCTGAGCATAAGTGGCTAGACGCTGGCCATAGCCGGCACCGGTACTGGTACGATGGGCCGCACTTCAATGGATCCCCATCGCGCCGCGGGAATTTTTCCTGCCACGCGGATGGCCTCATCCAGATCGTTGGCTTCAACCAGGAAGTAGCCGCCCAGCTGTTCTTTCGTTTCCGCGAAGGGGCCGTCGGTGACCAACTTCTTGCCTTCGCGCACCCTGACGGTGGTGGCCTTGGAAGTCAGGTCGAGGCGATTTCCGCCGACATACTGGCCATTCGCCCTCAAGC